>CAMBDR010000130.1 GCA_945864765.1 Janthinobacterium lividum
CGTAGCATGGTCTATCTGTCCAAAACACTGGGTGCGCAATTGGAGGCGGGTGTCGATTATGCGAAACTCAAGCCCGTCATCGGCATCCACTTGCTGGTGTACGACTTGTTTCCAGAGCAAGATCAGGCGTTTTGGTGTTTCGAAATGCGTGATAGAATCAACCCGTCCGTCAGGCTGGGTAGCGAACTCCAACTGTATGTTGTAGAATTGGCGAAGGCGGATCGCCTTGCCTCGGCTGGCAAGTTGCCGGGCTGGCCAGCCGATGCTTTGGCGGCATTGATGGCATGGGTCAAATATTTTCAACATTGGAAGGAGCCTCGTATCATGAGCCAAATAGCCTACCCCCCGGTGCAGAAAGCCATGCGCAAACTCAAGGTACTTTCCTCGGATGACGAGACCCGCCGCCTGGCAGAGGTGCGCGAACGGGCTTTGAGTACCGAGCGTACTGAAATCAACGCGGCTTTAAAGCGCGGTAAAGAAATTGGTACAGAACTTGGCAAAGAAATCGGTAAAGAAATTGGCAAGGAAATCGGCAAAGAAATCGGTAAAAAAGAGGGCGAGAATGAGGCTAATGCCAAAGCGATAAGATCTTTGCTCCAAAACGGTATCGCCGCAACCGAAGCGGAAGCCAGAAAGTTTCTTGGGCTGACACATTTGCCTGTCGGCTGAAAAGCGATTTAATCGGCGTCAGCAATGACGGTCAGGGTGTTTGACAGGGTGTTGGGTACTTTGTGTTTGATGTGGTTTGCTACGGCACCAGTGAAAACATATGCGCCGACACCGACTTGCCATGAATATGGAGCCGATTGCGGGCCACACCCTCCCGCAGCGCGCCCGCCTTGAGCGCGACGCCTTCACTGGCATGATTGCCGACTGCCACCACAATTTCAACCCGCTGCAGCCCGAGTTGGCCAAACGCATGCGCGGAAAGTGCCTGCACGCAACGCGAGGCAATGCCCTGCCGCTGCCGGGACTGGCGTATCCAGTAGCCGAGGTTGCAAAACTTGTGCTGCTGCCGGATTTCATTCAAACCCGCACCACCCAGAAATTCGCCCGAATCCTGACAAAAAATGCCGTATTCGAGGCCGCTACCCGCATCGCGCGCCGTGCGGCAGGCAGTAAACCATTCAAGTGCGAGTGCTTCGCTGTAGTCGGCAGTGCACCATGGCATCCAGCGGCCTACCGTTGCAACCGATTCACGCGCTGCCGCAGCAAATGCATGGGCGTCGGTGTCGGCAAATTCTCTGAAAACCAGGCCAGCCCAGTTGATTGAGGAAGATTCCATATTCGTTCTTTCTGTTTTCGCGGTGGTGATAGAAATATTTTTATCTGGCGCGCAAGTGCGCAATCAAACCGGCGCTGGCGTCTTCCACATAATCCAGTACCCGCTCAAAATCGGCTGCTTGGCCGTAATAAGGATCAGGCACGGCGGCGGCATCGAACTTACTGGCATAACGCATCAACAAGCCCAGCTTGTGGCGGTGTTGCGGCGGACAGCGCGCCTCAAGCTGCGCCAGATTATTTTGATCCATCGCCAGCAGATAATCAAAGTCTTCAAAATCCTGCGCCGTCACCGGGCGCGCCCTGAGCTTGGATAAATCAACGCCGCGCTTGGCCGCATGCGCCTGGGTGCGCGGGTCGGGCGCTTCGCCCGTGTGGTATGCGTGGGTGGCGGCAGAATCGATTAACAGCTTCAACCCGGCTTGTTCGGCACGCTGGCGCAACACGCCCTCGGCAGTGGGGGAGCGGCAGATATTGCCCATGCAGATGAACAGGATGGCGCGGGTTTTCATGGATATCGGGCGGGGAAAGTGAGTGATGTGTGATTTTATCCCATTGGCGTGCCGAAAGTTGAGCGTAATGCAGGGCAGGAATTGCCTGTATCCGTTACAATGTGCGTCCGAAGTCATTGCCCAGCCGCAGAGGAATACGTATGTCTAACAGCAAGAATAGCCAATCCCTGATTGATTCGATCAAATCCTTTGTGAAAAGGCCTGCTGCCGCCGCATTGGCAACACCTTCTGAGGTTGTAAATAAAGTCATTTAATATTAAAAAACTTTGTGCAAAATAAAATATCAACGCTTTTTAATCGACAACCCCATGGCTTATCAGTCTGCCATTGCGGCGGCTGAAACCTACGCCTCGAAACCGGGTAACCAAGAGCATGAATGGCTATATTGGAAGCCGTTTGATCAGACCCCCGGCAATCCGCAATATTATCGACTGATACCTTTAAGGGAGGAGAGAACTGGCGCAAGCGGGACTGTGAGCCAGGCTTACATGTCGGCGCTGAACTTGCCTCGCAATGAGGAAAAGCGGCGCTGGCTGGCAGAACTGAAAGCCAAACCAGCGAAGAATTAGTGGCCAGTTGACTGGCAGATTCGGGCGCAGTTTCATCGTCCGGTCAAGCTTCCAATAATTTTGAAAAAAACGACGGAAAAATGAATCCGGTTGGCCAGCACTTGCGTATACAAGACAAGAGAAAAGAAGCTTGTGAAATATCAGGCTGATTATTTGTTCTGTAAAGCGAGCCAAGGATATGATGAAAAATACCAGCAAAGCAACAGATTCGGACGGCGTCGCGCCGAAACCGACGCCCGCGCCTGCGACCTACGAACCCCCACTACGCATCCTGTCGATGGATGGCGGTGGAATCTATGGCCTGTTCACCGTCCTGATGCTCAAGGATTTGTGCAAAAAGGATAAAAACTTCCTCAAGGGTGACGATGTCCACCTGTTCGCGGGTACCTCCGCCGGTGCCCTGATTGCGTTGGCCTTGGCGGGCGCGGAAAATCCACGGGACATCATCATGAGCGGCTTGTTGGAAAAGTTTTTCAACGATTCCCGCCTGTATGGCAAGGGCCAACGCCCGGGTAATGCCATCACCGGATTGCTGGGCATCACTTCCTGGGCCTGCGCGCGCGGCGTCGAGGAACTGTTCAAAGAGTATTACGGCAATACGCGCATGGGCGATCTGAAGCACAAGGTGTTGATCAGCGCATTCGACCTGCATGGCAACCCCGAGCATGGCGACCAGCAAAAATGGGAATCGGTGACTTACTACAATTTTCCACGCACCGAGGACAACCGCAGGCTCGAAGTATGGCGCGTCGCTTACGGTGCCGCCGCGCCAGTGATGTGGCGGCCGATCATCAACGGCATTTCGGATGGCGGCATTTTTGCCAATAGCCCGACCATCCACACCATCGCCAAAATCCTTGAGTATCGGCGCAATTGGGATGAAGCCAACGACCGCGAAAATCCCGGCGAGGGTGAGGAGTTCAGCCTTGACCGCTCGCTCAAAAACCTGCGCCTGCTGTCGCTGGGGGTGGGCAGCAAGATTCCCCATTACGGCGCGCGCGATTTCAATCTGGGCTACCTCGCCTTCAGCCTGATGCCGACCAATATGAAGACCAAGGATTATTGGCCGCCCATGGTCTACCTGGCGCTCGATCCGCAGGTTCAGAAGAGCAACTTCATTTCCAAGCAATTTCTTGGCGAGCGCTTTCACCGGCTCGACCCCGGCGTGCTTGGCTACCCGATTCCACCCGTGTTGGCGTCGATGTATCTGTCCAGGTTCGACCCGATGCGCAAATTCATTGTCAAGCACATCCGCCGGGGAATGGATACGAAAGTAACCAAGGATGAGTTGATTAACACTTCCAAATGGTTGAGCTCGGTTTGGCGCGTAGCCGCTGACCCGGAACCCAAATTTCGGGAAGGCCCCTTGCGCTCGCACCAAAGCGATGTCGATGAATATCACCAAAATGCGGATCGGCAGAGCTGAAACCGGGATTGCCACGAAGGTGTGAAAACTATGGATGTAAACGATCTTGCCGATTTGTCGGCGAACAGGAAACTGTTGCTTGCAACTTTGCTCAAGAGGCGGGCCGCCGCCTCAGCCCCCCACTTGCCTCCAGCCTCAGCCCCGGACTCATCCTCGTCTGCTTTTGAGGAACCGGACGGTGCGCAAAGTCAGCCGAAACAGGCCCACGATCCGGGCGTGTTCGGGCGGTTTTCGGCGCAAGCCGGGCACGCCGGGCGTGAATGGGACGCAGACGAGCCTGAGCCGGCCGACCCAGGCGAGCCAGAGCGGGCCGACGTGGGCGACTCACAGCAAGCAGCGCCGCGCGGCGCGCTCGCATGGCTGCGCGCCGCGCTCCGGAACCACACGCAACTTGAGCTGGCGCGCAAGTTTTTGGAGCGTGCTGAGAAGGTTCCGGTCCAGGCGCAGGGGCAGCAGCCGGGCGGGGCTGCTGCCCAGGAGTCGCCCCTGGTTTGCATGCGGGCCGAGGGCAACCGGACGCCATTTTTTTGCGTACACGCCCTGCTCGGATCGACCTTCCATTATTTCGCGCTGGCCAACTTGCTCGACGCAGACCAGCCTTTCTATGCCTTGCAGGCTCCCGGGCTGGATGGTGTGCAGCCACCGTTGAACCAGATCGGCGCGTTCGCCGCCTGTTACATCAAGCACATCCGGCAAGTGCAGCCCAAGGGGCCGTACAAGATCGGCGGCTATTCATTTGGCGGGCTGGTGGCATTCGAGATCGCGCGGCAACTGACAAAGGCCGGTGAGGAGGTGAGCCGTCTGATCATTTTCGGCACGGATGTGCCGATCTCGGTTTCCAATCACAAACTGTTCAAGGTGCTGGAATTTTTCGGCCAGTATAGTGCCGACTTCCACAAAAACATCGTCATGCCATTTTTCTCCACCTCAGAGCGGATTAAGCGGGGCGCAGGCCAAAGTAAATTGCCGATTTCTCCGGTGCTGGTGCGGGTGGTGGTGGCCCACTGGGTGGCGGCTTTGCGCTACAATCCGCGTCCGTTTTGCGGCAATATCACCCTGCTGGAAACTCTGGAACAGCAACTGTTGAACCCCTTCGATCCGTCGCGTGGTTGGAATCGGCTTGCCGCCGGCACCGTCCAGACGCTGCTGGTCTCAGGCACCCACCTGGGCATGCTCGATGAGCCACATGTCCGCGATTTGGCTGAAAAGCTCAACTGGTGCCTTGGCGACAGGCATTGAAACGGAGGGATGGCATGAGTCCATACGAAAATGCGCCATACGAAAATGCGCCATACGAAAATGCAGCACATGAAAATGCGCCACAGGCACAGGCCGAAGCATCGCCCTCATGGCAATTGCTACTCTTGTCTGCCAAGTCGGAACAGGCGCTGGAATCCGCTACCGGGGCGCTGATCCGTTTCCTGCGCGCGTCCGGCGCAAAACAGCCAGGGCTGAAAACCGGGCGTAGCGGCGTGTTGGCTGACACCTCCTTCACCCTGCTGGCTGGCCGGGAACTGTTCGAGCTGCGCAAAGCGCTGGTGTGCGCCGATACCGACCACGCCATCGGGCTGCTGGCGGGGCAAGCTGCCGGCGGCCACCGGGGGGGCTTGCTGAGCATGGCCAACACGGCCAAGAACCGTCCAATCGTCTTTCTGTTTGCCGAACCCGACATGAACGACCTGCACATGGCCGCGAGCCTTTTCTCGTCGCAGCCGGTGTTTCGCGCGGCAGTCGAGCGTTGCCTCGGCGCGCTCAATGGGCCGGGTGAGCAGGCGGTGCGTGCCTGGCTTTTGGCCAGGTTTGGCGCAGCGGACAATGGCGCGGACGGGCTGCATGCGCCGTACCAGACTCAATTCGCACCGGTCGCCTGCTTCGTATTCGGCTATGCGTTGGCAAGGTTGTGGCAAAGCTTTGGGCTGCACGCCGATGCGGTGAGCGGCGACGCTGCCGGAGAGTGTGTCGCGGCCCATTTGGCTGGGCATGTCTCGTTGGCGGATGCGATGTATCTGGCGGCGCTGCGCGGACGTGCGTTGGCGCATGGCGTGGTTCAGAGTTTGCAACGGATTGCGCCACCACCCGTGTCGGAGTCGGCGCGGATCGAGTGGCTGTCCGCCGCTGGTAAGTCGATCGGGAGTGATGAACTTGCAGGTCCCGGATATTGGCTGGAACTGGTACATCGGCTACCCGGCGCAGGCTTGGCAGCGCAAACGCTGGCGCACGCGGCCAACCGGGTCGTGCTCGACATGGTATCGGGTAATATTTATGACCCCGCGCACGCGCCGGACAGCCAGGCGCAATCCTTTGGTGGCACGCAGCACGCAGATGGCTTACTCTGGCTGCTCACCACCCTGGGCGCGCTGGCGGTAGCCGGCGTGAAGATCGACTGGCAGGCGCATTTCGCGGACAAGGCGGTCAGGCGCATCCCGCTGCCCACCTATTGTTTCGATGCAGCGCGCCACTGGTTTGCCACGCCGGAGCAGGCGCAAGTGGGCGAACCGGAACGGCAACAGCGCCAAGAGCTGGAACGGGAACAGCGGCAAGAGCCCGAGCTGCAGCAGCACCAGGCGCTGGAAAGGGAGCAGCGCTCGACGCTGCCGCCAGCCGACATCGTTGTCCCGGCAGTCACTGCACTTGGGCGCAATGAGCAGGTCGAAAAATTCCTGCTTGAGACTTGCCAGCAATTGTTGGGCATCGACTCGATTGGCCTGCACGACAACGTGATGCGGCTGGGGATGGATTCGTTCAATGTCATGCAGTTGAGCCAGCGCGTCGAGCAGGCTTTCAAGCTGCGTATCGCGCCCCACCACTTGTTTTCCAGGCCAGATATTGCCAGCGTGGCAGAAAAAATTCTCGCGCTCCGGCCGGAGCTGGGCAGTGGGTCAGCGCCCACTCCAGCCCCACCCGCCAAGCCGACCGTGCCGCCAGCGCGCCACAGCGGGGAAACGCATGCTGATCTGGCCGAAATGGTGCGTTTTGTGGACAATCTGTCCGATCAGGAAGTCAACCGCCTGCTGCAGGAAATGGGCGCATTGCAAGGAAATGAAGCATGATCGATTCAACCCAAAACCCTCACCCTCACCTTCACCACCTGCCTGAAGATGTTGGTCGCGTGGTCTTCGATGCTGCTTCTTTACACCTTTTTGCCGAACAAAGCCACGACTTTAATCCGCGTCATATGGATGCGCTGCAAGCGCGCAAAAGTGCGTTCGGACAAAGAGTGGTGTTCGGCGCGCTGGGTGGGCTGGCCTGCCTTGAACGGCTACCCGAAACACCCGGCTGGGAACCGGAAGCTATCGCGCTGGAATTTCGCCACCCGATGTTTATGGAAATCGCTTACAGCTTGCGGGTTGTTCGCCCAAATCCACGGCGGGTGACGGTGGAGCTGTGCGACGGCATGCTGATTTTGCTGCGGCTGACGGCTGATTTGCGTGAAGCTGAGGTTACGCCAGTCGTTCCTGCGGCAGGGGGCAGCGTCTCCACGCCAGCCGCACGCCGCCCCAAAGTCGAATTTCGGGCAACCCCGGCGCTCTATACCGGGCAGGAATTGGTGGCCGGCCTCACCCTGGAGGGCCACTACCGGGCGCAATTTTCCGCCAAACGCCTGCCCCACTGCCAGTTGCTGTTGCGCATGTGCAGCTATCTGGTTGGCATGGAATTACCGGGCCGCGACGCGCTGTTCTCCAGGCTCACGCTGCGCTTTCCCCGGCGCGCCAGCCAGCCAAAATCGGGCCAGGCGGTGCAATACCGTCTGACCAGCGGCAACTACGACAGTGGCTTCGGTGCCCTGTCCTCAGGTTTGCAAGTGTGGGATGCAGATGGCCCACTGGCGGATGGTGAACTGAACGCCTTCGTGCTGCGTGAAATCGCGCGCCAGCCGGCCAGCCTTGGCGCGCGCGATAATCCGGGCGATGCTTTCTTCAAAGGTAAGGTCGCCTTCGTCACGGGCGGCAGCCGGGGGTTGGGCGCGCATCTGGTGCAGCAACTGGCCTTGCGTGGCTGCCATGTGGCCGCCGGTTTTGTCTCCAGCACAGACGACGCACTGGCGCTACAGGCGTCACTGCAAGACGCGCCCGGACAGGTTTTGCTGCTGCAGGGCGATGCGCGCCAGGCTGACTGGTGCGTAGAGGCCAAAGAGCAGATACTGGCGCGTTTCGGGCGGCTCGATTTTCTGTTCTGCAATGCCTGCACACCCCCGGTCGCGCTGGGTTTTTCAGCCGATTCGGTGGCGCTGATGCAGCGCTATATTACCGATAACCTCGCCATGAGCAGTGCGCCGCTGATGGCCTGCCTGGACCCCCTGGCAGCGCAGGGCGGCGCGGTGGTGGCGATTTCGTCGATCATCGTCGAAAGCGACAGTACCGAATGGCCGCACTATAAAAGCCTGAAGCTGGCGCTCGAAACCTTGATGCAGGCGGCGGCCGCGCAACACAAGAACCTGTCCTTCCTGTTGGCGCGTCCGCCTGAATTGCTGACCGACATGAGCAATACCCCGCTGCGCTCTGCGGTCGCACTGCGCCCGGAAACGGTCGCCACTGCGCTGGTCGATGCGTTGCTGGTGCCGGGTCAAGTGGGCGTGGCGCGGGTGTTGAATGCGTTTGTCACTCCCATCACGACCACCACGCCTGTCACGCCTGCTACGCCTGCTGCAAGCAAAGAGCGGCGGGCGGCAAACGAAAAAATCGCCGTCGCCGCCACCTTCACGCACGACAATCTGCTGCCAGCCGCGCACTTCTGGCGCGCAACTTTGGCCCAGGACGTGGATCTGGTGCTGGCACCCTACAACCAGTTATTTCAAGACTTGCTCAGCGGGCAGGGCGTGCTGGCCTCGAATCCTCACGGCCTGAACGTCATCGTGCTGCGGGTTGAGGATTGGCTGGGCCACGGCGAAGGTGCGCTGCTGCCATCCGCTTGCGGGGCAGCGCTGGAGCCGGCCGCGCATCTGTTGCAGGACACGCTGGCTGCCTTCATCGACGCCCTGGGCCAATACACTGC
>CAMBDR010000131.1 GCA_945864765.1 Janthinobacterium lividum
TGCAGCAATTCCGCCGATTGTGCCGAGTTTCTGGTGCGTACAGGGGGTGTTTCGGGTAGCTCCATGATCCACGTTTTCCTAAAATGATATTGCATGCAGTTTATATCATTTTAGGATTGCGTGCCAATTTCTTGTTGTAAAAAGGCTCGGGCTAAGCGCTATTCACATCCGGCTGCGCTTTTGGGTTTTAGATTTCTTCAACGCCAGTGAGTTTGTAGGTGTTGAGTAGTGAATTGATTGCAGGGACATCACGTTGTGCTATGGCGTTTAATCCAGTACGGGCAATATGCCGCGCCAAAAAGAATTCCAAAAAGCTGCGATGTGAAAAGCCGTAAAACCCATCGGGCGTGCGGGACAAAAACGCCGCCGTGCGTAATTCCACATCCAATTGGTTAGGGTCAAGCTTGCCGCGTAAATCGCTACGGTCTTTGACCAGCAGATACAGGTCGCCATAGTGCAGCCGATTACCTTCGCGCTGCCATAATTCGTGCGCCAATACTTCCAATATGCAACGCAATTGTTCGCTATTACTTTGGCGTTCGATGGGTTTACAATCATCGAGCCATTTATCGGTGTAAATTTGATACAGCGCGCCTGTGGTCAGCGCATGGCCACTGGCCGCTTCCTGCTCCTTCAGCTTGGGCAGGCTCTGGATGATAATGTCCAGCAATTGTGGCCGGTCGCCCAGTTGCAGCAGGTTTTGTTTTTTCAAAAACTTCAGCGCAGCGTCACCTTCTTTGTCACCCAGGCGTTTTTTCAGAAATTCTTCAACCTGGTTTGGCGTAAACATCGCCACCGTATCGATGTTGCCATCAAAGCCCAGTGCCAGCCCTTGCAAAGCGGACTGCGCGCCGATCTCTTCCACGCGCCCACTGGCTTCGCCATGGTCTTTAAAAAACTGTTCGCGGCAAGTGAGCATAAGGCGGTTTGACAGCTTGGTTGGCCCCGCTTCGCCAGCCAAACGTGCCAGACTGCGGAATTGCTCCACCACGCTGCGGCCAGAGGTGGCGAGGCCCATTTCGTCGAAGCTGTCAAGCAGCAATACAATGCGCCCTTGTTCGATCAGGTATTGCAGCACACGCGGGTCTTTGCGCTGACCGGTGGCGCGCAGCCATGCGTCTGCCAGCAACTCTTCCAGCGTGACTTTGTTAGGTACATCGCGCAGGTTGACGCGCAGCGGCACCGCGCGGGTGCTGTCCGTTTTGGCCAGTTTGGCCAGCTCATATTCCAGCTTTTGGGTGAATGCGGTTTTGCCCGTGCCATAGTCGCCCAATAAAATCCATAACCGTTTGCCTGTGCCATTGGCCCAAGCCAAGCCGTACTGGATCAAATCTTGAATATCGTCCTGATCTTTGTTTTCTGCGGCATGCTTTTCGCGCTTGTTTTTGCTGGATTGCTTGTTGCCGTTTGCATGCTGCGTGACATAGGCGCGTGCCAGTGGGGATTGTTCGAAGCTTTCGATAATTTTATTCAGATGCGGGCCAAAATCAAGCAGCCTGCGCGCCATATCCATTGGCGTCATCGCTTGAATGCCATGGTCTTTGGCCCAGGTTGCTACTACCGGCGATAAGCTGCGCGCCACCACCATGCCACGTGCCTGCATGGCGCGCGCTTCGGGCAGGTTAAGCCATGCGTGCAACTGTTCTACCTTGGCCAAAGGCAGGCTGCGCCCTGAATCGCTGCATTCCACCAGATAGCTTGTGTTGTCAAGGCCGGATTCGATATGGGCGACCAAATCAATTTGTGCGCTGCCAACGGTTTGGTTTTCTGAAACGGTATAACCCAGCAAGCGCAATAACGCTGCTACCTGTTCGGCAAAGCTGCGCTCAGTTATTCTGCTATTGCGGGTAAGCCCAAAAATATCCGGGCGCGCATTGATTTGCTGTTGTTGCTCGATGTCGGCTTCATGCAATTGATCGGCAAAGCTGATCAATTCGGCGGCGAAGCGTTCATAGTCTTTGGCGATGGCACGCTCGGGCTGGGTAATGAGCAAGGCTTCAGAAAAAGGCAAATCCGGGTCGTAGCGGATTTCATGCACACTGGCTAATTCCAATTTAAAGGCCTCAGCCCAAATCTCGCGCCCTGCTGCCACCAGCTTGGGGTCGTCTTGTGGAATCGGTGACGCCACATAGTACAGTTTTAAGGTGGCATTTCTGTTACGCAGGCTGCGTTGCTCGCCATTGTTTTGCGCCAAAGCGGCGCTGATTTGCCCCAGGCCATGCAGGTTTTGCGGCCCGTAGCCACCAACCAGGACGGTGGCATCAGGAATGGCACCGGCCAGCAAGCCCCCCAGGTCGCTCAAGCCCGTGCGTGAATCGATAATGATGTGGCGAAACCCAAGCTCGCCCAAGTGATCAATCAGCGCGTTCAACAGGTCGCGGCCAAGGGTGGGGGATTCCAGTAACAAACCATGCCAGTCGATTTGATAATACAGATCAGGGCCATGCGCTTTGTCGCCGTGGGCTGCCATTATGGAATAATTGTTGAATGGCGTGGTATGTATCAGGTCTGCGAATTGCGTCAATTCGGCAGCTTGCGGCGGGATGTTTTTTTGCGCTTGCCATTGAATCAGCCAGTCGAAAAAGCCATTTTTGACACCGCCAGCGTTGCGCAAAGCCCGAATCCGGTGCAGGCCCGGTGCTTCTGCGTCTAAATCCCATAACAGCGTTTTACCTTTACGCGCCAAGGCCAGCGCCATATTGGCGGCCAAAATAGTGCGGCCTACGCCACCTTTGTAACTGTAAAATGTAAAAACGGCTGGGCGCATGGTTTAGCTTGCTTGCTGGGAATGTTGAGAAGTAAGAAAAGTGGCACCCGGCCCCTTGTGCTTGGTGGGCGGTGCTTGCACAACAGGTGTCACGCCGTAGGGCGCACGCTCTTGCATGAGCACGTGAGTCGGTGCAACTGCGGCAGGGCGTTGCATAAGGGATACCCAATTTTCTTTACCACGACGGTTGCGCGTAATCTGGGCGCGTGATTCCATGATGGCCAGCACCTGACTCACCCGCCCCGGACTCAATTGCAAGGCCTGCCCTAATTCCAGTTGGGTCATTTCGCCTTTGTTACGCAGATGTTCAAGAATGACAGGTTCTTGCAACAATTCTTGCGAATGGGGTGAGCTTCTGGCGCGAATGGCCAGTCGCTTGCCTTCCAGTAAATCGGCAAACCCGGCCCAGCGTATGCCTAAACGGGTCGCTTCTTCGGAATCTGAATCAGCGATAAAGCTTTCTGCCAGGTTGCAAAGTGTATGCATTTCAACAACACCTTCGAGATCAGATGGGCGCGACAACGCCATCATCGCCCAATCGGTGAGCACCCAATCGAGTGAGTTTTGTTGCATTTCGTTAAGCTTGTCGAGTGTGCGCAAATGCGCGATCAACTCTTGTGGGTTGGATTGGTCTGCCAATACTTCAGGGCGTGTTTCGATCAGGTTCATGATAAGAATCGTCCTAAATTGAGATGAGTTTTAAGTTTACATTAGTTTATACCAGATTGGGCGAGGCGTCCAAAATTATTTAATGCGGATCAGTTTGGCACGACTTTTTCTGCCTATACGTAGTGTTTTTTGGGGCTGTGGGGGCTGCTGTTGCGCGAGCGGGAATTCGACTATGCCGCCTGTGTCTGGAATGAAACAAGTTTCTTTGGTTTGGCTGCTGTGGCCAAAACCGGGTAAGGGCGCGCCAGATTTATCCATAGCCGAATTACGGGTATTGGCGACGGCGCTATTGGTTCCGGAAACGACTTTGGCCAAGTTTTTGGCCCGTTCCTGATGCGCATCAATTGTTTTTTGGTCGCCAAAACTGGGCACCAGCACCCAATCAACCAAAACATGTTGGAGTAGATTGTTGACACGCGCGTCGGCATCCATAAAATCTTTGCATATGAGAACCGTGAGGCAGCCCAGTGGCGTTGCCAAAACATGTAATGTGTTCCCAAGCGCAATATCTTCAGCGATATCGTATTTGCCATAGCGGCGTAATTTCTGATGGGTAAAAATGACCTTGCCTTCGGCGTTGAAAAGCGGTGCTGTGTTAAAGAAATCGTTGGGGGTTTGCGTGGTGTCCAATTCGTGGAAGCTGCCCGGGACAATGTAAATCAAATGTTCGCAATTATTTTTCCGCAACCATTGGCTTACTTTTTTGCGCTGTTCAAGGTCAAGTGAAAATTCTGGCAAGACCATGAAATGGGCACCAGCCTGTTTGGCTGCTTCCAATTGCGCGATCAAACTGTTTTCACGTTCGGTTGCCGGGCTAACGCTGACGGTGCGGCAGCTTTTGCCTGCGCTGATGGGCGGTTCCCATGTGACATCCGCCTGGTCGGCAAAATGGCCAATCCAAATTTTCAGGCTTTCGGCTTGGTTTTCCAACATGCGCCACAGCAACTCGTTTGCTGCGCCACTACTGGGGTAAAGTTTGACACCGACTTTTTCAGGGGTAATGGCCGGGATGATGGTGTGATATTGAAACCAGGTCAACATACTTTCTGATTGGCCTTTGACAGCCGCTGTTGCGCGCCATGCCAAATGCTGGCGAAATAGCCAGAACGTATCGCCATCAATGTTGAATTCGTTGAATAGATGAGCACGACCATGGTGGCTTGCCAGTAGCGCGTCAGTTGCTAAAATCAGTGCAATGGCCTTTTCTTCCAGTGTGGCTAAAGGTAATGCCACGCCACGCTCAAGCATGTCTTGTAAATTTGCTACGTCAGCGTCGCAGGTGGTCGCGCAATGCGCACGCTCCCAACGATTGAACCGCACGTCATCCGTGGCCAAAACCCAAAGCCGCACCAAGGCCGTGCCCAAATCGTTTTCTGTCAAGGCCTTGGCTACACGTTCCATCGCCCACCACCTAACTTGCCGCGTCTGCGACCGCGTTTGTCACCGCGTTTGTCACCGCGTCTGCGACCGATCCTGTCGTCGTTTCGGTCACAACTGGCGGCACATCGGTTTTCTTGCGGCGGCGTGACGTTCCAGTTTTGGCTGCTGGCTTGGCTGGCTTGACAGGCTTGGCCGCCTTGGTGGGCACCAGCGTCAAAATCGGCGCAGCCTTGGCCGGATGCTTGGGCGCGACCAACGCACCATGCAATTCCACAAATGCATCCTGCAAACAAACCGCATAGCGTGCCGGGTCGGGCATCATTTTGCGGCAGGCGGTGATGCTGATGGTGGCATTGCCGGCAAAATAGCAAATCAAATGATTGATGCCCGCCAAATCATGCACCACATCCATGCCGTAATACGCCACCATTTTGGCCCCCGCCATATACAAGGGCAAATCCGGCCCACGGATGCTGGAAATAGTGGTGTTAAATTGCGGTGCCAAACGCGTGCCCAAGCGGCTGCGGCGAATCAATTCGCCCACGGTTTTGAGTAATACCGAAGGCAGTAAATCGGTGGCGTCAATCAGCAAACGCTTGCCCAAAAACGATTGAAAATTCTTTTTGTTACTGCGCGTTTCGGCCACAATCCGGTTTAAGCGCTCGGCCGGTTCGTCGCAGTCGGTGTGGATGCTCATGATGGCCGAATCAGCCAGATTGCGCACGCTGTCAACCTTCATTTCAGAGCGGCTGGTAATCGGCGCTTCCGCCACCAGGCTAGCTACCGGCAAGCTGCCTTTATGCGCCAGATAGTGTCGCATTGCGCCAGCGATTACGGCAATCAAGATATCATTCACCGTCGCGCCGGGCACGGCATCGCGCATATGCTCCAGTTGCAGCAAATCAAAACTCACTGCCTCAAACACCCGGTGCGGTGATACCGGGGCATTAAACACGGTAGCGGGCACGGCTTCGACAGCCGGGTCGCGCCTGAGCAGGCGTAAAGGCCAACCAATCAAATCACTCAAGGCCCCGCCCGCATACATTTGCAGTGGCGAAAAATACGTGCTTAAATACGCGCCCATTTTCACCGGCCAGGTCAAGCTGTTGCTGAGGGTGTTGCGCAGCAAATCGCTCATGCCGGGCAAGCCATCGTAGCGCGTCAGATGCTTGGGTGGCGAGACGCGGCCATTGGGCATCAGTTCATGCAGTGCCGCCAGCAATTGTGTCCCCAAACCGCCGCCCAAAGCCGCATAATGAGTTTTCAACAACAGCGCAAAACAGCCTTCCGGCAAGCCGGGGATATTGTCCAGCCCTTCAATTACATAGCATTCCCACAAGGGGCGGTGTACGTCCACGTGGCGTGCATGCAGGCGCGCCAACTGAATGCAACATTGCCGCCAGTCGCCCGGTTTGGGCAGGGCAATATGGCGCAGATGGAATTCGATGTCAAAATCGGGGTCTTTGGCCCAAAAGCTGTTGCCCAGGCCAAACGGTGCGCTTACCAGACGGTGGCCAAACACTTTATTGCGGTACATGCGCGCTTCAAAAAAACGCATGATGTCTTTAAAGCCCACTTTGCCGCCGGGTGCGCTGGCGGGGTCGTAAATGGTGAGGGATGAAATATGCATTGGCATGCTGGGTGTTTCCACTCGCAAGAATAAATCTTCAATGCCACTTAGTTGCATCATGTGCGCTCCGGTCTGAAAAAGGAAAACGGACTGCGTTGGTTTGAATACTCGGCCACAACGGCATCAATATCCAGTTTGCTCCATGGCTGGCTTTTTTGCGCCAGCCGATGTGCAATCATAAAAAATACTTGCGCATTAAAGCCAAAACCGGTGTGAGTGCAATCGACTTCAATGCTCTCGGTTAAGGGGCCAGGTGTTTCCATTGCGCACTGCGGCGGCACAATATTGTCGGAGAGGCTGTAAAACGCGGTTACTGGTACATTGGGGACGGGTGCGGTGCTTTTCAAGATCTTTTCCTGAAATACCGGGTCATGAATTTTCATTTGCGTGACCCAGGAATAGATCTCGGAAATGCTGGTATCGGCCGGGTTGCCACTGATGGGGCTGCCCAGTGTGATGACTTCCTTGATCAAATTCGGGTAATTACGCGCCATCTCACGTGCGTACACGCCGCCCAGACTCCAGCCGATGATGCTGATTTTTTGGTCGGAGGCTTCGAGGTAGATTTCTTTGAGTCGATGCTCGATCAGGGCTTCGATATCGTAGTGATATGAGGTGGAAAAACCCAGGTTCAAGCCCAAACCCCAGGGCCAGGCGCGATAGCCTAAACCCGAGAGAAAATGGCGTAGCGGCCAGGTTGGCCCATCGCCCGATAAAAAACCGGGTAATACCAAAACCGGATGACCGTCGCCCTCGGGCGCGTGGCGCAGGCTGCGGGCACCCAGAACGGAGGTGACTAAATCAGGTATGGGCCCGATCAAGGCTTCTTTAATCGCATTGAGCGAATTCAGTTGGCGTGAGATGGTAGACATAATTCCCGTTTTATAAGAGGCAATCGCTAATATAAAGCAAAAACCGGGGTTTGACATGCTGCTGTCATGAAAATTTGCTGAGCGGCAAGAAAATAATGGGAAAGCAGCAGTATTTTATCTGAATCTCTGAGTCTTATAGCCATAAAAGTCCGGATTTAGTGTGAGCATTCAAGGACTAATGGCGTATTCAGGTGACGGTTTCGGGGTCGCCGAATACTTGTTGATAGCTGGCAAAGCAGGAACAATCGAAGCAAACTTTCGCACTCGTAATCGCCCCCAGGGCTAAAATCGTTGCAAAGCCGGGGCTGCCAAGGAGGCCGCCGAGTACGCTAATAGTGACAATCGGGATGAAAACAATTGCCAGCCAGCACAAACCATAAACCAGAAACGCACTGCGTGCGCGCCAGACCGCAAAAAAACTAAAAAATAAGGCCTTTCCTGCCGTCATGTGTTGCCACATGACCAGTGGTGCAGTGAACCAAAACAACAGCGTCACGCAGGGGTATAGAATAAAGGCCGCCAACATGCCTTGTAAGGCACCGACAGGCAAGGGATCGCCCGGTTTGAGCTTAATCTTGCCTGCCATGATTTGCAATAATTGGCCCTCACTGGCAAAGTGAATGATCAAAGCGATGGCAATGCAAGCGGTGCCATACAGCAAACCCAGGCGTAGCAAGTTGGGCAAGGCGGGTGAGCGATAGCCGATAAACAGCAAACCCGGCACCATCGCTTGTTTGCGTGCGATGAAAGCGCAGGCGGATAAGGTGGCCATGGAGGTGGCAGGGGCCAGCAGGGTGGCCAACAAACCGCCGATTAAAGGAATGATATTAAGCAATAATACCAGAAAGAGGTTGCCGAAAAAAAGCGCTAATAATAGCCCGGGTTGGCTGGCAAAATAAGACCAGCCCAGTTGTATCCAGCGTAAGCCGCTTTGTGGGGAAACAGTTTGCATTGGAATAATCAGGATAAATGCGGCGCAGCATGGCTGATGCGTTCGCGTAAAATGCGTTCGAAATGGGCGGGATCATGCGGCGTGAGCATTTCGGCGCTACGCGGCAGATGAAAATCATACAGGCGTGAAATCCAAAAGCGCAGGGCGGCGGCGCGCAACATCGGCTGCCATGCGGTTTGTTCTGCCTGATGAAATGGCCGCACGCTTTGGTAGGCGGCAATCAGCGCGTGTAGCCGTGCCTGATCCAGGCATCCGGTATCGAGGTCGATGCACCAGTCATTGACGGTGACGGCCACATCAAACACCCAGGTATCGCAACCAGCAAAATAAAAATCAAAGAAACCGGTTAATTGCTTATCTTTAAACATCACATTATTGCGGAATAAGTCGGCATGAATCGGGCCTTGCGGCAGTTGTTGATAGATATCCGACGCAAAAAAAGCCTGTTGGAAATGCATTTCTGCTTGCAACAG
>CAMBDR010000132.1 GCA_945864765.1 Janthinobacterium lividum
GGTGAGCCAGCAACGGGGTGAGTTATTTGAATTGCATGATATTCCCGCCGAAGATAGTGCAACCTACGATATGTTATGCCGGGCTGATACCGTGGGCGTATTCCAAATTGAGTCGCGTGCCCAAATGGCGATGTTGCCGCGCCTGCAGCCACGGCAATTTTATGATTTGGTGATTGAAGTATCGTTGGTGCGGCCGGGACCGATCCAGGGTGGCATGGTGCATCCCTATTTGCGGCGGCGTCAAGGTTTGGAGCCAGTGAGCTTTCCCAGCGTGCAAATGGAACAAGCGTTGGCACGTACCCTGGGCGTGCCCATTTTTCAGGAGCAAGTGATGCAGGTGGCGATGTTGGCTGCGGGCTTTAGTGCGGGCGAGGCGGATCAATTACGCCGTTCCATGGCCGCATGGAAGCGCAAGGGGGGCTTAAATCAATACCATGAGCGGATTGTCTCGGGCATGCTTGAGCGCGGCTATGATTTGGCATTTGCCGAAGCGATTTGTAGCCAAATTCAAGGTTTTGGTGAATACGGTTTCCCTGAATCGCATGCGGCCAGCTTTGCCTTGCTGGTATATGCCAGTGCCTGGTTAAAATGCCACCATCCCGGCCCATTTTTATGTGCCTTACTTAATAGCCAACCGATGGGGTTTTATTCACCGTCACAATTGGTGCAAGATGCCAAGCGCCATGGGGTTCAGGTTTTGCCCGTGGATATTCTCATCAGTGGTTGGGAGAGTCATCTGGAAATGCGTCATTCGGAAACCAGCAATCAGAATACCGGCCCGGCAGTGCGGCTGGGTTTATCGCGCCTCTCCGGTATGCGGCGTGAAGTCGCGCGCAGAATTGAAGAGGCGCGTGCGATTCGGGCCTTTGCCAGCCTGGATGATTTATCGCGCCGTGCTGATTTGGATCGACATGATTTGCAAGTGCTGGCTGCGGGTAATGCTTTGCACGCCTTGCTGGGCCATCGACGGCAAGCGTTATGGCAATCGGTGGTGGCGGTGGTGGATAAGGATTTATTGCGCAGCAGCCATGTTGACGAACCTGCTTTGTCCTTGCCAGCGGCCAGTGAGGGGGCCGAATTGGTGGCCGATTACCGTGCGCTGGGTTTAACCCTGGGGCGACATCCGCTGGCATTATTACGCACCAAATTATTGGCGCAGCGCTTGATGCCGGCGGATCTATTAGCCACTTACCAGGATGGTCAGTTGGCGCGGGCTTGTGGCATGGTGGTAGGGCGGCAGCGTCCGGGTAGCGCCAATGGCGTTTTATTTATGACACTGGAAGATGAGACAGGCAATGTAAATGTCATTATTTGGCCGGATTTACTTGAGCGCCAGCGTAAAGAAATCTTGCAATCCGGTTTGTTGGCGGTGTATGGGGTATGGCAAAAACAGGGACAGGTACAACATTTAATTGCAAAGCGGGTGCTTGACTTGACGGCTTGGCTGGGGCAATTGCAAAACCCGAGTCGGGATTTTCATTAGCCAAGTGCATGTTGGCTGCGTTTAATGCGGTATCTTTTTAGAAAAATTCGCGCTCTGGCACTGGAGTAAAACCCCAATCCTGCCGTTATTGCTTCCATGGTGAATTCAGGTGTCCAGGTGAGTTAGATGGTTATTCAACAAGATCGAAGTCAAAAGTTGGCGCAAAGGCTGGATTTGAGCGCCATCTTGAATCACGTGCGTGAGGATGATCGGGTGATGCTGGACGATCATCTGTTGCTTGCTGCACTCGATGTTAGCCGTCCATTAAGCAGCCAGGAGCGTGAACTTTTACAAAAGTCGCCCCAAACCTTACTGCGTTTTCGGCAATTGGCGTTGCAAGCGCGGGCGCGCAAAAGTTCAGGTGCGGCCAACGATGCGCAGTGGCAAAGCAGTATGGGGAGTTTGGCGGGTGTTCATCCGGGTGGTGGTGGTGAGGCGGGAAGTCGCTTGCAATCGGATGACCAATACTGGTGTTTGCAGTTTGTAGCCGACGAAATTGGCTGGCAGTTGACCTTGGCGCTCAATGAGCAGGCACCCTTTGCCCTGCAAATCAAACAGTCTGGCTGTGTTTTGCGGGTGTTGGATGGTAAGGGCGCTATCTTGCTGGAGGGGCAGCTTGATATCGGGGGCGAGTGCGAAGGGCGTTGGCCGTTTATGACCGAACCCGCGTTGCATTTGCAACAGGCCGGGGCCAGGTTTCGGATTGAATTAGTGCCATAACGTATAAATCAAGTCAGTAATCGCCCGTCGCTCAGGTGGGCAAGTGCAAACATGGCCCCGCAGTTTCACCCAAAAATAGCACGGGTTGCCACAATACTTGTAATTCCGACGGTGGTGTACCATCCATCAAGGCCATTAACATCTCGACCATTTTCATGCCGGCACGTTTGGGTTCCGGTTGATGTACGGTCGTAACATGGTAGCCCGCCAGCGAATCTTCCATCTCACCCCAGACAATCAACGAGACTTCACCGCCGATATCGATGCCCGCATCCAGCAAAGCACGTACCACACCCACGCCCGACATATGGTTGTCCACAATCACCGCCGTCGGCATGGGCGAGCAGGTGAGCAAGCGTTGCATGGCTTGATAGGCCGAACGGCGATCAATCGTGTTTTCGATTAAATAGTCGGGATTGGGGGTGAAGCCCGCTTCTTGCATACAGTTGCAAAAACTGTCGTAGCGTTGCCGGGCAAAAGTCATTTCCAGCGGTGCGCTAATCAAAGCGATACGTTGATGGCCCAGCGTGAGCAAACGGGTTACGGCCAGGCGCATGCCCGCTTCGTTATCGTAATCGAACCAGGCATGTGGCTCATTGACTTGGGTGCGGCCATGGGCTACAAACGGTAAGCCTTGTTTGGCCAGATAGGCAATACGCTCATCAAAAATACGGGTACGGCCCACGACCAGACCATCGACCCGGCGCGCTTGCACCATGCGTTGATAGGAGCGAAACTCGTGGGCGGGTGCCACGGGTGACAAAATCAAATCCATTTGATGCACTTCCAGCCCTTCGGCCATGCCTTCAACGATGTCCATAAACATCGGGTCGCTTAAATCATTGGGGTGCAGCGGGTAAATAATACCTACCACATTGGTGCGCCCGACTGCCAGACTGCGCGCCATCGGGTTGGGACGATAACCGGCCGCCTTGGCAGCAGCCAGTACGCGCAAGCGCGTGCGTTCGCTCACCTCCGGGTAGCCATTTAAAGCGCGACTGACGGTGGTTTCGGAAATGCCGAGGTTTTTGGCAAGGTCTTTAAGGTTCATGGATAAGTCGCCAGCAGTTCGCATTGAGCAGGTGACTCGATGCGCAAGAAGATCAAAAACGCATTATAGCGGATCAGACGTAAAAAAAGGTGGACATCTCAATCGAGACATCCACCTAAAAGCCGGTTGAGAATATCATTGCGATCACTCTCGGTAACCGGTCGGGTCAACAGGACTTCAAACGGTACAACATGCTGGCCAAATCAGCGCCAGCTTACAATCAACTTTACAATCAACTTTACAATCAACCTCACTCACCCCAAATGGCGGATGAGTGTTCAATCAGACTACCACCAGATTTCAGCTTGAGCACCCACTGTGCTGCCGTTGGTGCTGGAGCCGAAAGTACCCGTGCGGGACAATGCATCACCTGCGCCAGCGGCACGTTGTGCTGCATCATTCCATTTTGCGTAAGTGTAGTAAGCGCGCAATACAGGGCGTGACCAGAAACTATTGCCAGCCGACATTTGCGGTGCAATGGTCAATTTGGTCAGGGTGCGAGTCGCCAGGCCATCATCTTTAACGCGATCATGACCTAATTCCACGGCCAGGCTCATGTTGTCAGCGAAGTGATAAACCGGACGAATACCCAGCGAAGTCCACTTGCTATGCTTGCCATTGGCACCATCTTTTTTGTCCTGGAACACAAAAGTACCCATGCCAGACCATTCTTTGTTTTGGAACACGAATTGTTCCACGATACGTGCCATGGTGCTGTCTTTGTGCTGACCGAAATCAACACCGCCAGCGCCGCCGCCTGCCTGGCTACCTGTGCCGTATTGGAATGCCACTTTGTTAAAGCCACCAAAGAAATTGCCTTGGGCGTGTTGTGCGGTAAACATCGTGCCTTGGGCAATTGGTGCAGCACCTGCGTCGGAATTAACCCGACGTTGATTGATGATCAAGCCTAACAGCAAATTGCCGTCCGGATTGGTTTTGATGTCGGAAAAACGGAAGTCATGGGCCAGCACTTCGCGCTTGTCGTTGTCAGCAGTACGAATGACAGCATAGGCAAATTTACCGAAACCAGCATCGATGTTTTCCAGACCGGCACCTGGGCCAGTATTGGCGAGGTAGTAGTAATCGGTGATATGCACGTCATGACGATCATAAAAACGCTTACCGACCCAAGCACGTGCTTTGGCGAATGCGCCGCTGCCGATGTTTTCAGCAACCACATTGGCTTCACGGAAAGCGGGGCCTGTACCATCACCAGCGCCATTTTTCAAGGAAGTTTCAAAGTCGCCGTTTTGGTTTAAAACATAGGCAAAACGGGTATTGACGCGCATGGTAAAGCCGCCTTGGCCTTTGTATGCTTCACCGCCCAAAGCCAATTCGCCGTAGGTTTCGCATTCGTTACCCAAACGGTATTTGGAACTGGCACCAGACAATTGGAAGCAAGCTTCTTTGCCGCCTTTGCTGGAGGTACCAAGGCCGGAACGGAAATAGCCACCAAACTCAATTGCTGAAACACCAGCTTGTGCTGCTGATGCAGTTAAGGCCAATGCGAGCGCGGCTGGCAGGGTCTTCATGATGCATTTGTTCATTATTTCTCCTAAACAGTAAAAGGTGGGGTGTGAACCCGGTGATGTTGATGAGCGGTGCTCAATTTCATTAAACTACTTTATTTTTGCTACTTTCGTTACATTCCGATGCGTGGCGGTAAAATCAAAAAAACCAAATCGCCTGGTACGAATCGACTCTTTCCATTTGTCACGTAACATTCGTCGCGCCAACATGATGATCACTCTTAATGACTTTCCTGCAAGTTTCTTTACCCGATATAGCACTTGAGTTGAACGCGCTTTTATGTAGTCTTGTTAAATTACAGGATTCATTCTGTCATACAATTCCAATATTGGCTACCAAAACACCCGTTTTTGGCGGTTTTTCTGCGATAAAGTGTGGTATTTATGTTGAATTAAAACAATGTCTTCGCCAATTTGGCACTTTTTTGCTTGTTTTCATTTTCGTAGTTCAGCTACAAATGAGTCAAATGGCCTATACTTCTATCTGCACATGAAGGATTTTGTCCAAGCGCTTTGGAAAAATTTTGATTTTTTTTTGGGTAATGTTTGCTTTGGATGAACTCTTTAACTTGATGCGGGCCGGAAATTTATTTTTTAACCAGCTAACGGTATCGCTGTAGCTGAGCTACTGTCGTTGGGTAATTTTGCGAGGCGTATTGATGCGTCTTGAGTGGGTCAAGTTTACTATTATAAAAGTGAGAAAAATATGTCGAATCGAAAAATGTTAATGTGGGGTAACGCTGCTCTGATCGTGACGCTGGGTGTGATCAATGCGCCAGCGGCATGGGCGGGCAGTGATGATATCCGTTATGACGCCTGCCCACGCTGCGAGGCGAAGAATCTGATGTGGAGCGCGGGGCAATTTGATCAAGTGTATTTATGGTCAGGGGCAAGCCGCAATGCCCATCCGCGTAACTTGAATGTTGATCCTTTGGCGCTGCTATTAAACAAGATCAGTGTCAAGGCTGGTGCCAAGGCGCTGCCCATATTGGGTGAAGACGCTGCCCAGGAATTGGCGCGTGGTTTGGTGACGGCGATTGCCCGTGCCGAACCACAGCATGATTTGCGCTTCTTTATTACCTCTCGTGCCAATGGCGGTATTTTTGCCAATCGGCTGGCGCACAGTGGCACGGCGTTTTTGGATGAGCGCGGCTTGAATTTGATTTTTGGTGAAGCTAATGCCGATTTTTTTCAGGCATGGAAGGGAACCCGGCAAGCGCGTGCGTTTGAATTTGGTAGCAGAACGGCGGCTTCCAAAGTGCAGCTCATGGCCGATGGGTTGACTCAACCCCGTGGCGACTGGGTGATTATTCCTTTGGGCGCACCTGCCTCAGCGCCGCCACCACCGCAAACGGTCGCCGGTCCCGCTACCACCCAGGGGGTTGGCGACGCCACGGTTTATCAAAGTGTCGGTAACGCCGCGCCTGCGGCCGCAGCACCAGTAGCGCCTGCACCGGTGGCAGCGCCACCCGCCAAGGGCAGTGAGCAATTTTTCCAGGCGCAGGAAGCGCGCTTGAAAGCAATCAAGCGTTTGCGTGAACAAAATTTGATTTCGGAAGAAGAATATCAGGCCAAACGCCGGGAAATCCTGAAAGATTTGTGATAATGTTGCACCCGGCCAAGTAATCACTTGGCCGCATAAGAATCGGAATATGAGACCATGAAAATAGAGCCTGAAATTGCACTCAAACCGAGTCGCAATGCCTTTGCAGATGGGCCGCGTTTATTAGCCGATGTCGGCGCAACGCATGCCCGCTTTGCATTGGAAACGGAGCCGGGGGTATTGCAATCGATTAGCGTTTTCAAATGCCAGGATTATTCCGGATTTATGCCCTTGTTACGCAGTTATTTGGCCGAACAGGGTGAGGTCAAGTTGCAGCATGCCGCTTTGGCAGTGGCCAATCCGATTGAAGGTGATATGGTCTGCATGACCAATCGGGATTGGTCGTTTTCGATTGAGGCGGTGCGGCGTGAATTAGGTTTGCATACCTTATTGGTGGTCAATGATTTTACCGCCCTGGCCATGTCCTTGCCCGGTTTGAAAGCGCACGAGCGCATGCAGGTAGGGGCGGGCAATGCGCTAGAAAATTCCGTGATTGGTTTATTGGGGCCGGGCACAGGTTTGGGTGTGTCGGGCCTAATTCCGACGGCAGATGGTTTTGTTACCCTGGGTAGTGAAGGGGGGCACGTCAACTTCGCACCTTCGAACGAACAGGAATATGAAGTCTTAAAACGGGCCTGGCGGCAGTGGCCGCATGTATCGGCCGAGCGTATCGTTTCTGGCCCCGGTATCGAATTGATTTATCAAACCGTGGCTGAAATGGCGGGGCAGGTGGTTGCCCCAATGAGTATGTTGGATATTTTGTCGGCTGGCCTGGATCAGGGCGACCCGCTGTGCGTCGAAACGCTGGAATGTTTTTGTCGCATGTTGGGCGGGGTGGCGAGTAATCTGGCGGTGACCCTGGGTGCGACCGGGGGGATTTTTATTGGTGGTGGGATTGTGCCGCGCATGGGTGCGTGGTTTGCCAATTCGCCCTTTCGCGCCCAATTTGAAGCCAAAGGGCGCTTCAGTAATTTTGTGGCGAATATTCCCACTTATGTGATTACCACGCCCAATCCGGCCTTTCATGGGGTGTCGGCCATTTTGTCCGAGCACTTGCGCGGCCGCAATGGCACCAATTCATTGATGGATCGTATCCTGCAATTGCAGTTGGAACTGACCCCGGCCGAGCAAAGGGTTGCCACCATGGTGTTGGAGCATCCGCGCACCATGCTCAACGAACCGATTGCAGAAATCGCGCGCATGGCAGAAGTGAGCCAACCTACCGTGATCCGGTTTTGCCGCTCGCTCGGGTTTTTGGGCTTGGCGGATTTTAAACTCAAGTTTGCCAGTAGCTTGACTGGCACCATACCGGTGCGCCATTCTCAGGTGCGGGTCAGCGACAGTACCTATGATTTGAGTGCCAAGGTCATCGATAATACGGTGTCGGCCATTTTGAAGTTTCGCGATCAGGTTGATGTGAAGTCGATTGAGCGTGCGATTAATTTGATGCGCCAGGCCAATCGGGTGGAATTTTACGCCATGGGTAATTCGCGCGTGGTGGCACTGGATGGACAACATAAATTTTTCCGTTTCCGGATTCCCACTGCATCGTATGGCGATTCGCATTTATTTAGCCTGGCAGCGCAATTATTGAAACCGGGTGATGTGGTCATCGCCATCTCCAACTCAGGCAAAGTGCAAGAATTATTGGATGCAGTGGATGCCGCGCGCGCGGCAGGTGCGGATGTGATTGCCATTACCAGCAGCAATTCGCCTTTGGCCAAGCGCGCCAGCGTTTGTTTGGCGGTGGATCATACTGAAGAAAGTACCTTGTTTTTGTCGATGATTTCGCGCGTGCTGCAATTGCTCCTGATCGACATTTTATCGGTGGGCATTTCGCTTGATACTGAGGCTAACAGCCGGGTTTCTGAATTGGATTCGGAAACCGGGCGCTTGTTGATTTCGCATTTGGACAGTTAGCGGCTTTATGCGTAAAAAAGGTGGATGTCTCATTCAAGACATCCACCGAAAAGCCGATTGAGAATATCGTTGTGATCATTCCATTTTGCATAAGTGTAGAAGGCGCGCAATACCGCGCCCCGAATTTGTTGATTACTATTGCTGGTAATGGTCCAGGCAATGTTTCGGTAGTCCCTGATTCACTGACCGAGATCGCGTTCGTAAGCCAGCCTTGGCGTGGCGCAACTACCAGCAACTTAGCTTTCGGATGGGTGAATTTAAGTATTTTTTAATAGCGCTTTAGCCAGAAACCAACATCTTCTGTTTATTGCGTTAGTTTACCTTGGGAAAAACCCGGTTACTACAAGATTGGTTTTCATTATGTGGCAGAATAGCCCAATTCAGCGTAAAAACTAATAAAGGCGACCATGAATACGATGATTTTTAGTCTGCG
>CAMBDR010000133.1 GCA_945864765.1 Janthinobacterium lividum
GCAAGATTGATGCCTCAGTGCGCGCCCTGCTGCGGCATGGGAATACGCTGTTTTTAGGTGCCAACGATGGCTTATGGCAATTCGATTTAACTGCAAGCCACCCCCTCCCCCGCACCCATCCGCAAGGCGCAGAACAATTGAGTGACTCGCGCATTACCACCATGCTGCACGGGCCAGATGGTTCAATCTGGATCGGCACCCGCAACGGTTTAAATCAATATGACCCAATCACCCATAGCGTGCGCAAGTTTATGCCCAACGCCAACAATCCCAAAGACCTGGCATCGGGTAGCATTACCTCCTTGCTATTTGATCGACGTTCGCATTTATGGGTGGCCACTTTGGGTGGTGGTATCAATATTTTGGAGCGCGAAGGCAACGAAGCCCAATTTCGCCGCATCAGCACCAGCCAGGGTTTACCCAACGAAGCAGTTAATTGTCTGGTGGCCGATGGAATTGGCAATATTTGGGCCAGCACGGACGATGGCATCGCCCGGATTGAACCGGAACAGTTGACGGTTCGCACCATCCAACGCGCCGACGGGGCGGTACACAACACCTATTGGAGTGGCGCTTGCGATGCCACGCCCCAGGGTGAATTGGTGTTTGGTGCCAATGGCGGCATCACGGTGATACGCCCCAATTTATTGCGCAAATGGACTTATCGTCCGCCGCTGGTGATTACGGATGTCAAAATTGGCGGACAAAGCCTGGCCGCGAGTCGCTTCAATCAGCCGGATGACAATAATAAGACGCTGCAGATTCCACCCCATGCCAACAGCCTTCAGGTCGAATTTTCGGCACTGGATTTTTCTGCGCCTGATCGCAATCACTACGCTTATCGACTCGAAGGCTACGACAGCGACTGGATTGAGAGTGACCACACGCGCCGCCTCGCCTCTTACGCCAATTTAGCCCCCGGCAACTATCGCTTGCGGCTACGCGGCTCCAACCGGGATGGCGAATGGGCTGACCAGGAAATCAATATCGCCATCGACGTGGTCGCAGCATGGTATCAAAGCTGGTGGAATCGCAGCCTGATGGCGTTGGCGGGCTTGATCTTGATCATCGCCCTGATACACATGCGCACCCGCTATTTAAGCCTCAAACGCGTGCAGCTGGAAAACGTGGTCAGGCAGCGCACCCGTGAACTGGAGAAAAATCAACATGAATTGGTGCGCACCAATCAAGACTTGAACCGGGCCAACGGCGATTTGGCCCATTCGGCAGAAACCCTGCGTGAATTGGGCCGCATCGGGCGCGACATTACCGCCAATCTGGATTTACACGTCACCTTCGATACCCTCTACCAACACGTGGTGCATTTGATCGATGCGCAATGCGTCATCATTTACCGCCACAACCGCGAAACCGGGCAATTGGAACTGGCATTTGGGCGGGAACATGGCAAAGTGATGGAAATGCATGTCATCGCACTCGATTCAGCCCATTCCAACACCGCCCGCACCGCGCGCGAGCGCCAGGAAATCATGCTCGATGCCAAAAACGCGCTGCCGGAATCAGGCCTGCTGCGGCGCAATTTGCGCAGCGCCCTGTATTTACCGCTGATTGTAGATCAGCGCCTGCTGGGCGTGATGGTGGTGCAATCACAGCTCGAATACGCCTATAACGAACGCGAGCGCCTGATTTTCCGCAACCTGTGTGCCTATGGCGCGATTGCGCTGGATAACGCCAATGCCTACCGCCAACTGCAAGAAACCCAGGCCCGGCTGGTGGAACAAGAGAAACTGGCGGCCCTGGGTTCGATGGTGGCGGGCGTGGCGCATGAACTCAATACCCCGATTGGCAATAGTTTGCTGATGCTGACCGCGTTGCAAGACAAAACGCAACAATTTGAAGACAAGGTGACGCGCGGACAATTACGCCGTAGCGACTTGCAAGAGTTTTTAAATGATTCCAACGAAGCATCCAACGTCATCATGCGCGGTTTAACCAATGCCGCCGATTTGGTGGCGAGCTTTAAACAAGTGGCGGTGGATCGCACGACGGCGCACCAACGCATTTTCAATCTGGCCCATACCAGCCATGAAATCGTCGCCACCGTGATGAATCAGATCCGCCTTGGTGGACACCATATTGATATCGATATCGCCGATGATATCAGCCTCAACAGCTATCCGGGGCCGTATGGGCAAGTGATTACCAACCTGATCAACAATGCCTTGCTACATGCGTTTGATGATGGCAAAGCTGGCGGCATCATGCACCTGAGCGCGCGCCAGGAAGTGCCGGAGCGGGTCTTGATTGAATTTCGCGATAACGGCAAAGGCATCAGCCCACAACATCTGAAACGCGTTTTTGAACCGTTTTTCACCACCAAAATGGGGCAAGGCGGCAGTGGGCTGGGCTTGTCGATCAGCTACAACATCGTCAGCTCACTGTTAAACGGCATCATTCGGGTCGAAAGTACGCCGGGGCAAGGCACCTGCTTTACGCTGGATTTGCCCTTGCTGGCACCGGCGCGCTAAACATCTGCATGCGGATTTTTGCGCTGTTTTTGCGCTGTTTTTGCGCTGTTTTTGTAAATATGCGAAAATTTCGCTTGCATCATTTCAATATTCATTGAATAATCGAACAATTGAAACGAATTATCTTTGAATTGAGCCGGACATGATGACGCACTCCATCCCCCCAATCGCCCCAATCGCCAAAATCACCCCCACTGTCACGCTCAGCGAAGAGCAAGTCGTGCGCGCGCTGGCGGCGCTGGCGCAAGTGACGCGCTTGCGCCTGTACCGCACGCTGGTGGTGGCAGGCCCGGCGGGCATGAACGCGGGCGCGCTCGCGGGGGCGCTGGAGATTGCGCCATCTGCGCTATCGTTTCACTTAAAAGAATTGAGCCACGCGGGTTTGATCGAAGCACGTTCTGAAGGCCGCTTCCAAATTTACACCGCACGCTTTGATTGTATGAATTCGCTGCTGGCATTTTTGACTGAAAACTGTTGTCAAGGCTCGGGCAGTTGTTGCTAAACCAAACCCACCATTTTTATCGACCTGGTTTATTTTTTCGCCATCCATTCAAGGAGATCACCATGAAACGCTTTCACATGCACTTGGCCGTTGCCGATCTGGCCACCAATATCCGCTTTTATTCGCAATTATTCGGTGCCGCACCGACGGTGGAAAAAGCCGATTATGCCAAATGGATGTTGGATGATCCGCGCATCAATTTTGCCATTTCCGCCCGGGGAGCCAAGCCCGGCGTAGACCATATCGGGATTCAGGTTGAATCCGATGCCGAACTGGCCGAACTCAAGCAACGCTATGACGCCGCCGATGCCGCGTCGGTCACCACCGAAACCGGCACCGGCTGCTGCTATATGGAATCGAACAAACATTGGCTGACCGACCCGCAAGGCATTGCCTGGGAAGCCTACCACTCGCTCAGTGAAATCCCCACCTTTTCCAAAGTGGAAGCGGTGGCAACGGGTTCAGCTTGCTGCGCGCCGCGCCAAAAAGAGAAAATTCCACTGGGAATTCCCGTGGTGGCGGCCAAGGGTTGCTGCTGATTCAGGCCCACCGGGGCCAAATGAGACTGATTAAGGCTGACTTCAAGGAAAATCCATGTTATCTATTCTGATCCTTTGCACTGGCAATTCTGCCCGCAGCATTTTAGCTGAATTTATTTTGAATCACGATGGGCGCGGCCTGGTGCAAGCGTATTCGGCGGGCAGCCACCCCACGGGTCGCCCTAACCCGTTTGCGCTACAAACCCTGAAGGCGGTCGGCATCGACACCAATAATGCTGCCAGCAAAAGCTGGGACGTTTTTGCTGGCGAAAACGCACCCGAATTGGATTTGGTGATTACCGTGTGCGACAATGCGGCGGGCGAAACCTGCCCGCTGTTTCACGGGCGCGGCGCGCAACCTGCCAAAGTACACTGGGGCTATCCCGACCCTGCCGGGGTTGAAGGCAGTGATGCCGACAAAGCACAAGCCTTTGCTGATACCTTTCAAGCGCTACGCCGACGCATCCAAAAACTGTTGGCCCTGCAAGCACAAGGTGGGCTGGAGAACTTGCCCGTAACAGAACGAGCCGCCGTAGTCCAGGCGATACCAGCATGAGCAGCATGACCGGCATGGGCCGCATTTTATTTGCAGAAGCCCTGGGCAGCGCCTTGTTGCTGGCGATTGTGGCTGGCTCCGGCATTATGGCCGAACAATTGGCCGCTGGTAATCAGGCGCAAGCCTTGCTGGCCAATTCTTTGGCCACCGGCGCGGGATTATTTGTGTTAATCATGATGTTCGGGCCGATTTCGGGTGCGCATTTTAACCCGGCGGTATCACTGGTGGCCTGTTTGCAGAGGGAAATCAGCGTTCCCACGCTGGTGGCTTATTGCGCGGCGCAAGTGGGTGGCGCAATCAGCGGGGTGTGGGCGACGCACCTGATGTTTGGTCTGGCAGTGCAGCAAAGCAGCCTGAAAGTGCGTAGCGGCAGCAATTTATGGTGGGCTGAATTGATTGCCACCTTTGGTCTGGTGTTGACGATTCAAAGCTTTAGCCGCCGCAAATTACCCCTGGCCAGTTGTGCTGCCATGGTGGCCTTGTATATTGTGGCCGCGTATTGGTTCACCGCCTCTACTTCATTTGCCAACCCGGCTGTGACACTGGCGCGTAGTTTGACCAATACCTTTACCGGCATCCGCACGGCCGATGTGGCCGGTTTTATTGTGGCGCAATATGCGGGCGCGCTATGCGCCCTGGCTTGCGCCAAGGCTTTGTTTGAGGAGCAAGTACCCGCCAAATGATAGCGCGGGCGACAAGCTTGCAAGGCCGTCGGGTTACCCCAATGTCACCGCAATCCGCTTGGCCGAGCTTTGCGCCAGCGCCGAATCCTGCGCTTCCACCATCACCCGAATCAAGGGTTCGGTGCCGGAAGCGCGGATCAACACCCGACCGCGCTGACCCAGCTCGGCTTCCACCGCCGTTTTTTCCGCCACCATGGCCGCATTCTCTTGCCAGTTAGTACCTGCCGCCACCCGCACATTAATCAGGGTTTGTGGAAACAAAACCAAATCTTCGGTCGCTTGCGCCAGGGTTTGGCCATTGCGCATCAAACCGGACAACACCTGCAAAGCGGAAACCAGGCCATCGCCCGTGGTGTGCTTGTCCAGGCACAGCAAATGGCCGGAGCCTTCGCCGCCCAAAATCCAACCGCGCTCCTGCATCACTTCCAACACATAGCGGTCACCCACTTTGGCACGCGCAAAGCCAATGCCCAACTGCTGCAATTTTACTTCCAGCGCCATATTGGTCATCAAGGTGCCGACCACGCCCGGCACTGGCCCGGTAGCCATGCGGGCTTTGATGATGACGTACAATAATTGGTCGCCATTATAAATTTGGCCCTTGGCATCAACCATGATCAAACGGTCGGCATCGCCATCGAGCGCAATCCCGATATCAGCATCATGCTGCAATACCGCCGCTGCCAGCGCCTTGGGCGCGGTCGCACCGCAGCCATCGTTAATATTAAAACCATTAGGTAGATTGCCTATCGACACCACTTCAGCACCCAGCTCATGCAACACATGCGGGGCGATATGGTAAGCCGCGCCGTGGGCGCAATCGACCACGATTTTCATGCCGCGCAAATCCAGCTCATTCGGAAAGGTGCTCTTGCAAAATTCAATATAACGCCCTTGCGCATCGTCAATACGGCGCGCGCGGCCCAATTTATCCGAACTCACGCATTGCATCGGCTCATCGATGGCCGCTTCAATCGCCATTTCAACTGCATCGGGCAATTTATTGCCGCGCTCTGAAAAAAACTTGATGCCATTGTCGTGATAGGCATTGTGCGAAGCGGAAATTACCACCCCCGCTTGCAAGCGTAAAGCCCGAGTTAAATATGCCACCGCCGGGGTGGGGATCGGGCCGGTCAGCAAGACATCGACCCCGGCAGCGGTCAAGCCCGCTTGCAGCGCAGCTTCCAACATATAACCGGAAATACGCGTGTCTTTGCCGATTAACACGGTGGGACGGGCACTTTCAGCGCTGGCTAATACTTTGCCTGCGGCATAGCCCAAGCGCATGACAAAATCGGGGGTAATGGGGCTGCTGCCGACCAAACCGCGCACGCCATCGGTGCCAAAATATTTACGCGCCATGATATTCCTTTCGCATTACTGCTGATGTTTTGATGATTTAGATGGTTTTAATGATTTAGATGATTTTAATGACTTAGATGATGCTTCAGCTTGCACCCGGCCCGCCATCGCCCGCCGTGGCAGCGCGCCATACTTTGAGGGCATCCATGGTTTCTTCCACGTCATGCACCCGCACAATCCTGGCCCCGGCATGCACTGCGGCCAAGGCAGCGGCAATACTGGCAGCCAGCCGCGCCGATACCGGCTTACCAGTGATAGCGCCCAACATCGATTTGCGCGACAAACCCGCCAGCAAAGGTAAATCCAGCGCGGCTTGAATTTGGGACAAATGCTGTAACAGGCTGACATTATGCGCCAGGGTTTTGCCAAACCCAAAACCGGGGTCGATACAAAGCCGCTCGCGCGCCACACCCGCTTGCGTCAGGCAGGCAACGCGCTCACGCAAGAAGGCAATCACCTCGGCCACCACATCGGCATACTGCGGTTGTTGTTGCATGGTGGCGGGGTTCTGTTGCATATGCATGATGCACAAGGCGCAATCGCTGTCGCGCACTGCTTCAATCGCACCGGGGGCGCGTAAGGCATGGATATCGTTAATCATATCTGCCCCGGCCAGGATGGCTTCGCGCATGACCTCGGGTTTACAGGTATCCACCGATAGCGCAACGCCCGTATCACGCAAGCCGTAGACAACCGGTAAGACGCGGCGCATTTCTTCTTCCACCGGTAAGGTTTGCGCACCGGGGCGACTCGATTCACCACCGATATCGATCAAATCCACCCCTTGCGCCAACATGGATTCGGCATGTTCCAGGGCAAATTCGAGTTGGGAAAATTGGCCGCCATCAGAAAATGAATCCGGCGTGACGTTCAAAACCCCCATCACCAGAGGGCGCGCCATCAGCGGCAGACGAAAGCGGCCGCATTGTAAGAAATCACTCATTGGCTAAAATATTGGCTAAAACATTAAATTAAGAATTCGATTCACCATGTAAAAAGGGTGAGAACACGGCTCACCCTTTCGTTACGTCGCGTGGGCACGGGTGCCCACCCTACCCTCTATCCACCCTACCGATCAAGCGTGCGCGGTGGCGCTTGGCGTGACGCCGCCCGAATCATTGCTTGGCGGTTGACGCTTGTTGAGCAAGCCCGCTTTCGAAATACGTGGTTCACGCCCGGCCATGATATCGCTCACTTGCTCGGCATCCAGGGTTTCCCATTCCAACAGGTATTTGGTCATCGATTCAACCTTGTCGCGATTTTCTTCCAGCAAACGCCTTGCCAGTGCATATTGGGTATCGAGAATAGCGCGGATTTCTGCATCCACTTTTTGCTGCGTGGCTTCGGAAATCGATTTGCTGGCACCACCAAAATAACCCTCCTGCTGATTATCTTCGTACACCATCACGCCCATCGAATCGGACATACCAAAGCGCGTCACCATCGAGCGTGCCAATTTGGTGGCGCGCGAAAAGTCATTCGACGCACCGGTAGACATTTGGCCGACAAAAATCTCTTCGGCGATACGGCCACCAAACAAAATCGAAATTTCTTCCAGCATTTTGTCTTTATAACCGCTGATATTATCGTGTTCCGGCAATTGCCAGGTCACACCCAAAGCCCAGCCGCGCGGCATAATCGTTACTTTATGCACCGGGTCGGCTTTGGGCAACAACTTGGCCACCACCGCATGACCGGATTCATGGTAAGCGGTATTACGCCGCTCTTCTTCACGCATCACCATCGATTTGCGCTCAGGGCCCATGTAGATTTTATCTTTGGCATCTTCCAAATCTTGCATTTCAACCAGCCGCTTATTGCGGCGCGCGGCAAACAAAGCCGCTTCGTTGATCAAATTGGCCAAATCCGCACCCGAGAAACCCGGTGTACCGCGCGCCAACACATCGGCTTTTACATCCGGTGCAATCGGCACTTTACGCATATGCACCATCAGGATTTGCTCGCGACCGCGAATATCCGGCAAGCCTACCGTCACCTGACGGTCAAAACGGCCCGGACGCAGCAAAGCTTTGTCAAGTACGTCAGCGCGGTTGGTGGCCGCCACCACAATCACGCCGGAATTGGCTTCAAAACCATCCATTTCAACCAGCAACTGGTTCAAGGTTTGTTCGCGCTCATCATTACCGCCACCCATGCCTGCACCCCGATGACGACCGACGGCGTCAATTTCATCGATAAAGATAATACAAGGGGAATGTTTTTTCGCGGTTTCAAACATGTCACGCACGCGGGAAGCACCGACACCGACGAACATTTCAACGAAATCCGAACCGGAGATCGAGAAAAACGGCACTTTGGCTTCACCCGCAATGGCCCGCGCCAACAGCGTTTTACCGGTGCCCGGAGGGCCAACCATTAATACGCCACGTGGAATGCGACCGCCCAGCTTTTGGAACTTGCCCGGATCGCGCAAAAATTCCACGATTTCGGCAACTTCTTCTTTGGCTTCATCGCAACCAGCGACATCGCCAAAGGTGATGGTGTTGGCCGCTTCATCCATCATGCGCGCCTTGGATTTACCAAACGAAAACGCACCGCCCTTACCGCCGCCCTGCATTTGTCGCATGAAGAAAATCCACAC
>CAMBDR010000134.1 GCA_945864765.1 Janthinobacterium lividum
ACGATTGTAGCGCGCTGGAAGGTTAAACGACTCGCCACCATTGCGCCTGATTATTCTTATGGCCGGGATGTAGTGCAAGCGTTTGTGGAGCAACTCAAAAAAATCCGCCCCGACATTCAAATCGTGAATCAACAATGGCCAAAGATCAACGAAGTCAATTACATTCCTTTTGTCGAAGCCCAATTAAAATCCCAGCCCGATGCCGTCTTTTCCGCCATTTGTTGCGGTAACTTTGAGCGCTTCGCCCAACAAGTGGTACCCTGGGATTATTTTGCCAGACTCAATAACAAATTTATCGGCGTGGCAGAAACCGGTTCCATCGAATACACCCGCCCCATGAAACAAGCCTACCCGCTGGGCATTTGGGGCAATACCTATGACGCCCTGAACTACACCCCGCGCGATGAAGTGGCCGCCAAAGTCCATGCCGAGTTTCAAACCAAACTCAAAGCATATTTACATGATGAATACCCGCCGTCATGGGCTATTCAAGGGTATCTGGGTATGCAATTTCTGGTTGCCGCCATTAAGAAAGCCAACTCGATTGACGCTTTGAAGGTATCGGCAGCACTCAAAGGCATGGAAATGATGACCCCGTTTGGCCCGATGACGATGCGCGCCAAAGACCAGCAACTGACCCGTGGCTCGGTGTGGGGTAAGATGAGTACCAGCCCACAATACCCGTTTCCGGTGTTGTCGCCGGTCGAATATATTGACCCGAAAATTCTGATGGATTAATCCTGCGAACAAGATTGGGCAGCGGCACTGAATTGCCAGAAAAGTAGGGCAGCAAAAATATTTTCTGACTTAGTTGCATTATTAAACTAAGTCGCCTATAATTGAATCACTGCAACGAAAGGACCATCATGAAACGCCAATTACACCTGTTAATTATCGATCCGCAAAACGATTTTTGCGATTTACCCGCCACTTATTTACCGCCGCATTTGTCACCGAATTTGTCACACTCCGGCACCATCACACCCGCCTTACCCGTACCCGGCGCGCATCAAGACATGCAACGCATTGCACAACTGATCCAACAAGGCCAACAAGGCTTAAGCGGCATCAGCATTACACTGGACACCCACCACATTCTCGATATCGCCCATCCCGGCTTTTGGCAGCAAGCCGATGGCAGCGCGGTACAACCCTTCACCAGCATTAGCGCAGCGCAAGTGCGTGCGGCTCAGTTCCAGCCACGCAATCCGGCCGCCTTGCCACGCGTAGTAAACTATCTCGACACATTGGAAGCAACTGAGCGCTACAGTTTATTGATTTGGCCAGTCCACTGCGCAATCGGCTCTTGGGGCCATAACGTGCATGCCGATGTGTATGCAGCCTGTCAAAGCTGGCAAGCATTGCAAACACAGGGCGGTGGCGATATCAACTTCATCAATAAAGGCACGAATCCATGGACCGAGCATTATTCGGCCTTAATGGCCGAAGTGCCCGACCCCAACGCACCGGAAACCTTACTCAATCAAGCCTTGCTGGATCAGTTGGCGCAGCAAGACCGCATTTATATTTGCGGCGAAGCCGGTAGCCACTGCGTTAAAGCCACCACTGAGCATATTGTGCAACACATCGGCGCGCAAAATATCAGCAAATTGGTGTTGCTCAGTGATTGTATTAGCCCGGTGGCAGGCTTCGATGCGCAATATCAGGGCTTTTTAAGCGCGATGCGTGCAAAGGGCGTAGAAATTGCCAGCAGCACCGATATTTTGCCGGAATTGCTGAGCAATATCGCTTAATATTCTTAAAAGAAATCGCACGACCCAAACAAAAGGTGCCCCATGTTGTTCACACCCATTATTCAAAGCTTACTTGATACCGATCTCTACAAGTTCACGATGTGGCAAGCTTTATTGCACAGCCACCCCAATACCGATACCGAATATGCTTTTGTCTGCCGCAATACCCCGAATTTTCCCTTGGCGCAATTGCAAAGCGAAGTCGAACGCGAAATCGATGCCCTGTGCGAATTGCGTTTTTCCGAAGCAGAATTGGCGTATTTGCGCTCATTACGCTACATGAAGAGCGATTTTGTTGACTTCTTAACGCTGTTTCACTTTCAACGCCGTTTCATCCATGTCAGCACCGAGGGCGACACGCTGATTATCCGCGCCCAAGGCCCGCAAATTCACATTATGGGATTTGAAATTCCGGTGCTGGCGATTGTGAATGAATTGTATTTCCGCCGTAGCGACCAGGCCGCCGCCTTGGTGGGCGGCAGGCAACGGCTGGATGCTAAAATCGCGCAACTGAAGCAATTTGCCCTCGAACCCGCATGCCGCCATCCGTTTGAATTTTTTGATTTTGGCACGCGCCGCCGCTTTTCGCGCACCTGGCACCAGGAAGTGGTGACCCGCTTCAAGCAAGACGTGCCAGAATTTTTCAAAGGCAGCTCCAACGTGTTATTGGCGATGCAGTTGGGCATTACCCCAATTGGCACCATGGCGCATGAATATTTGCAATCCTACCAATCGTTCGGTGTGCGCTTGCGCGATTTTCAACGCGCCTCACTGGAAGACTGGGTACAGGAGTATCGGGGCGATTTAGGCATTGCGCTCACCGATGTGGTCGGTATGGATGCGTTTTTGGCCGATTTTGACCTGTATTTCGCCAAACTGTTTGATGGCTTGCGCCATGATTCCGGCGACCCGATTGAATGGGGCGAAAAAGCGCTGACGCATTACGCCAAACTGCGTATCGATGCCCATACCAAGCGGCTGGTGTTTTCCGATGGCCTTAACTTTCCACTGGCACAACAGTTGTATCGCCATTTTGCCGACCGCATCAGCGTGGGCTTTGGCATCGGCACCCATTTAAGCAATGACGTGGGCGTGCCCGCCTTAAATATCGTAATGAAGCTGGTCAGTTGTAACGGCCAACCGGTGGCCAAACTGTCGGATGCTGCGGGTAAAACGCTGTGCCAGGATCACACCTTTTTGGCTTATTTGCGTCAGGTGTTCCAACACCCGCTGCCGCAATGACCTTGATTTTTCAGACTTATTTTTTTGAAGCTTATTTTTGAAGCTTATTACTTTATCGGTCGCCCAATATCATGCTCAAACTCGCTATCGCGCAACTCAATTTCACCGTCGGGGATTTCGCTGGCAACACGGCCGCCATCCTGCACGCCATGCAACAAGCGGCACAGCAGCAAGCCGATCTGGTGGTTTTTTCTGAACTGGCCATTTGTGGCTATTATCCCGGTGATTTACTGGAAGATAGCGCTTTTTTGCGTCAAATCGACTTGGCTTTGGATAATATTCAACAAGCCTCACGCCAATGGCCCGGCCTAACGGCGGTGTTTGGCACCGTATGCGCCAATCGCGGCCCCGGCAAACCCTTGCACAATGCCTTGCTGGCGGTACAAAATGGCGCGATTGTCGCGCAGTACTTTAAGCAACTACTGCCAACTTACAATATCTTCGATGAATATCGCCATTTTGAACCCGGCCCGGAAGGCGCATGCCTGTTGCGCATCAAAGATCAAACCCTCGGTTTTATTATTTGTGAAGATGGCTGGAACCAGGCCGGCACCGATTACAAAGTCAACCCGTTTAATGCCTTGCAACAGAGTAGCGCGCAACTGATCATCAGCATCAACGCCAGCCCCTCAAACCGGGGCAAACGCTTGCAACGGCATGCGCTATTTAACGCATCGGTACAAGAAACCCGATTGCCCTTGCTGTATGTGAATCAGGTCGGTGGACAAGATCAACTGGTGTTTGACGGCGCATCGTTTGCCATATCACCCAGCCAGGGTGTGGCGTTTGAAGCCGCGCAATTTAGCGAAGACTTTTGCGTCATCGGTTTTCAGGACGGCGTATTTTGTAAAGTAAATGAGCAGGCAAATGAGCAAGCAAATGAGCAAGCAAATGGACAAGCACTAAGCACGCCCGATTTAAGCGCCTGGCCGGAAGCCGAATTCACGCGCCGCCAAATCATATTGGGTTTGCAAGATTATGCACGGCGCTGCCATTTTCAAAAAGTGGTGGTGGGTTGTTCGGGTGGCATTGATTCTGCCGTTACGCTGGCGCTGGCGGTGCAAGCTTTGGGTGCGGAAAACGTGATTGGCATCACCATGCCCTCCGATTTTTCCAGCGAGGGTTCGGTCAGCGACTCGGAATTGTTATGCAATCAACTGGGGATAGCATTGCACCACCACCCGATTCGTGAACTGGTGCAGCAATACCGCAACGGCTTTCAACAAGCGTTTAACGATCCACTCAAAGGCTTGGCACTGGAAAACCTGCAAGCGCGCATACGCGGCACCATTTTAATGGAATATTCCAATTCTTACGGCGCGCTCTTACTCACCACGGGCAATAAGAGTGAGATATCGGTAGGCTATTGCACCTTGTATGGCGATACCAACGGCGGTTTGGGTTTGATTGGCGACTTATATAAAACCGAAGTGTTTGCGCTGGCGCGCCACCTTAACCGGGATGCAGCAAGCGGACGCGAACTGATTCCCGCCGCCATTATCGATAAACCGCCCTCTGCCGAATTGGCACCGGATCAAAAAGACACAGATAGCTTGCCGCCTTACGAAGTGTTGGATGAAATTTTGAAGTGGCATATCGAAGCACAGCGTTTACCTGCGAATGAATGGCACCAAGCCAGCCAGTTTGTGCAACAATTACAAAGCGGCGAAGAAGGTGCGCAATGTGTGGCGCGTATTTTGAAAATGGTGGCGCGCAACGAGTATAAACGGCGGCAAGCGCCCCCCATCATCCGGGTGCGTACACGTGCTTTTGGCAGCGGTCGGCAAATGCCGATTGCCGCTTATTATGGTTAAAACTGGCTGAATGTTTCGCACTGCCTGATCTTTGGATCTTTGATATTGAATATTGGAATTGTTATGACTAACGAACTTGCCGTCTTGATTGGCCGCTTTCAACCTTTTCACAATGGCCATCTTGGCTTATTAAACACCGCACTCGAACATTCGCAGCAAGTGGTGGTGGTGTTAGGATCATCGTTGCGCGCACGCAACTCAAAAAACCCCTTCACCTGGCAAGAGCGCGCCAATATGATCAGCGCCTGTTTAACCCCGGAACAAGCCGAACGCGTGGCATTTCTGCCCATTCGCGACTATTACGAAGATACCCGTTGGGCCAATGCGGTACAAAAGGCGATTGCCGAGCGCTTTGGTCAGGTTCCCAAAATCAGCCTGATTGGCCATTTCAAAGACAGCTCCAGCCAATACCTGAATTTATTTCCGTACTGGCGCTTGATTACCTGCGAACAAACTTACGCGATTGATGCCACCCGGATTCGACAACTCTATTTTGAAGCCGAAGACCTGGATGTATCGATGCAAATCATGCGCGAACTGGTGCCACCAGCGATTGCGCACTACCTGAAAGCCTGGGCGATTTTACCGTACTACGCCAATCTGGTGGATGAACACATGGCCTTGCGCGACTATAAACTGGCATGGCGCAACGCACCGTATCCGCCTATTTTTTCTACCGTGGATGCCTTGGTCAAAACCCGCCAGCATGTTTTGCTGATCAAACGTGGGGCCTGTCCCGGCAAAGGCTTATGGGCGCTACCGGGTGGCTTTGTCGAGCAAAACGAGCGCTTATTGCAAGCGGCAATGCGCGAGCTGATGGAAGAAACGCGGCTGGCGGTACTGCAATCATCACTGCAAACGGCTTTACGCGAGACCCGTGTATTTGACCACCCCGAACGCAGCCTGCGCGGGCGCACCATCACCCATGTTCACTTTTTCGATTTGGAACGTGATCAAACGCCCGACATCTGCGGTGCAGATGATGCGGCGGAAGCCTGCTGGGTGCCAGTGAGCCAATTGAGCGGCATGGAAGATCAGTTTTTCGATGACCACTTCCATATCCTGGATCATTTTTTACGCCTGACACCAGATTGACCTAAAAACGCCCCGCCGATTTTTGACGATCATTTTACGAAAGTTGAACCATCATGACCACGCCCAACCCCAGTTTGCTAACCCCGACAGGCACGCTCAGTTTTATGCCTGTAACACGTGACGAATGGGAAAGCATATTTACCTTACGCCGCCTTGCCATGCATGGTCATATTGGCACGCTGGATCAGGTTGACAGCGAGCGAGTACGGCAAAGCTTTTTTGCTGGCATACAAAACGACCAAAATCGGCATATTTTATTGGACGATAAGCGCATCGGCTTTGTTTCAATGCGCCGGGTTGAGCAAAAGCTATGGCTATCGCAACTGCATTTGCACCCGGATTTCCATGACCATGGCCTGGGCGGCATCGTGCTCGATCAAGTATGCAGCGAAGCCGACGCCATCGGCCTGCCGCTACATGTGGCCACCCTCAAAACCAGTTCTGCCAACCGTTTTTATCAACGCCATGGCTTTGTCAAGATCGGCGAAGATAAATGGGATAACTATTATCAACGCCCCATGCCTGCTAATTAAACCTGCTAATTAAGCCTGTTAACTAAGCCTGTTAACTAAAGCGCTTGGCAATGAAATGATCGATCGAAATCTTACCTGGGCCATGTGCAATCAAATACAACAGCACAGCGGCCCATACCCCATGGCTGGTATATAAACCGGGATAGACAAAAATCTGAATCACCATCGTCATGCCCAGCAAACCCAGCGCGGAAAAGCGTGTTGCCAAACCGATCAACAACATCAGCGCAAGAAAATGTTCCGAAAGCGCGGCAACGGGTGCTAACAACTCGGGGAAGGGCATATGGTATTCATCCCTAAACAAATCCACCGCCGATTCCGCCATACGCGGCCAGCCCAAATGGAATTCCCCTGCCACAAAATCCAACTTTAAGCCTTCAATCTTGGTCTGCCCGCCCTTCCAAAACACCGCCGCGATGGAAAAACGCCCCACCAATGCAATCAACGAGGCTGGCGTCAGCGAGCAAAGCTCAATGACTTTATGAATGGTTTCAACTAACCATGACGTATTTTGGCTATTTGCAGAACCGACCAAAGCTGAATTTTGTGACATGAACATCTCCTCATCAAGGTATCAAAAAAGAATCAGTGCGAAGCAAGGTAAATTATTCACATTCCAGCACCGCTTGGGAGAAGTCGGGGAAGCTGACCGGATCCTTACGCCTGCCATTACAAGAATATTGAATATCCAGACTTTTTGCCTGATTGGGCGCGGGGTCACCATTACACAGGGTTTCCGGATCAACTCGCACGCGGCAATGGCCACGACCATTACAAGCTTGCGCCACTTGCGTGATGGCGTCACACCAGGCACCGCCACCGAGTACTTGCCAATGCGCTTTCAGCACTTGAATTTTGCCCCGGTAATTGGATGGATTGGGGGCAGGCACCACGCCACCACCCGAGCTACCGGTGCAACGCAACTGGGCTTTGGCAAAATCAGGGTAGGCGACAGGCTGTTGCATACGCCCGTCGCAAGAGTAAGAAATCGTCAGATTTTTATTCCGGCCGGGAGCCGGGTCGCCACCGCAGAGATAGCGCGGATCAACCGGCACTTCGCAAAAATTTCTGCCATTACAGGCATTCGAGAGTTGCGGTCTGGCATCGCACCAGTCACCACCGCCTGCTACTTCCCAGCGCGCGGAATGGATGTGCATATTGCGGTTGGGGTCACCCTGTGGTTGATACACCAGTGGTGGCGGTGGCGCAGTACGCCTGCCACAATGCAGGGACGCTTCAGAAAAATCATTGAAGGCACGTGGCGCTTGACGTTCGCCATTGCAGGAATAGCGAATTTCCAGGCGCTTTTGCTGGCCCGGTGCCGGGTCGCCACCGCACAGATAACGCGGATCAACAAAAATCTGGCAATGTGCTTTGCCGTCACAAGCCTGAATTAATTGCCGTGTAGCATCGCAATTCGCACCGCCACCGATCACTTCCCAGCGCGCTTCAAATATTTGCAATCGGTCATGCGCATCATTGCGTCCGCCGTTATGGCCGCTATTGCCACTGTTGCCACTGTTGCCACTATTACCACCGGAAACCACCCCGCCCTGGTTACCCCCTTCGCAACGAATCACGGCATCCGTACCATCTCTGAAGGTGGCAATCGGTTGCCCACGTCCGGCACAGGTATAGCTGATATTCAGACTTTTCAAGCGCCCCGGAGCCGGGTCGCCCGCGCACAAATAGCGTGGATCAACCGGCACTTTACAAAAATGACGGCCATTGCACGCTTCCGCCATTTGCGCTCCCGCGTCGCAGCCGCGACTGCCTTCCAGCATTTGCCAACGCGCATTTTGAATCTGGATTTGCGCCAATACCGGCCCCGCCACCATCAATGTCAAATAAAGCAATAAGTTTCTTAATTGTTTCATACATTTTCTCCTTTGTCGGCACCATGGCGACTTTGCACTTCAGCGCGGCAGTAGCCGCTGAGGTTGACCGCACTCCATCATAAACCCCGGACTTTACCATTTGCGACAAATTTCATCGCCGACAGCAGAAAAACAGTGTATCCTGCCAATTCCGGGTCTGATAACACGGTGCCCGGTACACGTTTGTCTGTTTTTGATACCACCACCTACCATGTCCGAGCCTAAATCAACCTCGCCCGCTACCGCCGCCACGCCAACCGGCTCACCCGTCGATGCGGCATCCAACGCCGAGTTACGTGCGGCACTCCAGCCCAATCTGTTCAAGCGGGGTTGGCGTTGGTTGCGGGTCTGGTGGTACATCCTGCATTTTGCCGCCATCATGATGGTGTTGGGCTTAAGCCCGTCGA
>CAMBDR010000135.1 GCA_945864765.1 Janthinobacterium lividum
TCACGATGATGGGAATTTTGCTCACGACCTGATATTTGAGCGGATAAAAGTGGAATGGGACGAATACGACACTTGGGAAAATGTCGGGTTCATTGGCCTCGAAGAGACCGAAACGCCGCGCAAATACTTGCGTGAATTGGTACTGAGCCAAGCATGAATCAGCTTGGCCCAAACCGCCACCAATTTTGCTGATGCACATCACCCCCCAATCGTGGCATATACTTGTCAAATTCAACGATTCGGAGCCAAACCATGTTCAAACAATGGTACAAAACCACCCCTTCTGCGCCCGCCAGCGGCCTTGCCATCGTGCGCGTGGGCGTGGCGCTAATTATCCTCATGCATCCGCTGCATGGTTTTTTCCATAGCGCAAACATCCCGCGTTTCGGCGAATATCTTGGCTCGCTGGGCTACCCTTTTGGCGTGGCGTTGGCCTGGCTGGTACTCTTGCTGCAAACGGCATGCAGTCTCGCGCTGATCTGCAACCGTTGGGTGGTGCCTGCCTGCATCGGCCACAGCACCGTGGTGATCTTTGGCTTGATCCATTTCCATGCGCCCAACGGCTGGTATGTGGTGGGGCCGGGCGTGGGAGGCATGGAATGGGCGTTTATTTTGCTGATTTGCCTGCTCGGCGTGTTATGGGGCCATTGGCCACGCCAGCCAAACTAAAAATTAAGCAAGGCCAACTCTTCCCACCAATTTCCCCCGCCCCTGCTGCTTGCCGCCATCCGGGTAGTGATACCCGCCTTGGCGCGGCAAAATAGCGTTGTTCCGTTTCGACATTGTGGTTTTCCACAATAGGCAAACCAGGATTTATGGCCAATACTGCAAGCACTCGATGATTTTCTACCATCAACATGTAAGCATTTAAGGGACATAACATGAACATTTCACCCGCTCTGATCATCTTTTTATTCGGCCTGATCGTAATCGCCCCAATTATCATTTTCGGCCAACGGCAAAAAGCCCACCGTACACACGCGATCAAAACTTTCCCCTTGCCACCGGGCTGCATGGATAAATTTCGCCAACACCACCCCGATTTGAACGATGCAGACTGCGCCCAGGTGGAGCTTGGGTTGCGCCAGTTTTTTCTGGCCTGGCTTACCTGCGGCACCAATTTCATCGCCATGCCATCGCAAGTGGTGGACGATTTATGGCATGAGTTTATCCTCGCCACCCGGGCCTATGAACAGTTTTGCCAACAGGCATTTGGCAAATTTTTACACCATAGCCCGGCTGCAACCCTGTCTGACGCCAATGAAATCCAGAACGGCTTGCGCATGTGTTGGCAGCACGTCTGCGTGAATGACGAAATCGATCCAAACAAGCCCACCCATTTGCCGCGCCTGTTTGCACTCGATCACCAGCTTAACATTGAAAACGGCTTCCATTACACGCTCAAGCCATCTGGCGCGGAAACCAATACCAACATCACAAACCTGTTGGCGGCAGGCGCACTGTTGTTGGTGCCAGTGAGTGTATTTGCCACCAATAAAAGCCATGGTCGCAAGGATAGCCCGTCTCGCGACGGAGGCGGTGGATGTGGCGGTAGCTGCAGTGGAGGTTACGGCGGCGGCTGTGGCGGCGACTAACGCCCGCCCAACAAGCGCCGCAACAACCACACCCCAAGCCCACCCAAACCCAACACCAGCACCCAAACAAAAATGGAGCTACCATCAAACAAGCTGGCCGCCTCCCCCTCCGGGAAAAAGGTAAGCACCGTCAAGGTGCTGTTGTAACTCGCATGCACAGTAATGGTGGGTATCAGCGAGCGGGTGCGCTGATACAGCCAGCCGCAAAACACCCCCAAACCCAAAGCCACTACAAATTGATATAAATTGAGATGCGCCAAACCGAACAAGGCCGCCGAACCAAAAATGGCAGGCCAGAGCGCATACTGGCGCAAAAAGCTGCGCAGGATAATGCCACGAAATAACATCTCTTCCAACATCGGGGCCAACACACAGGCCGCCAAAGTGGCAGCCAAATTGGTGCCCGCCATGGTTTCAAACATGTGTTCTTCTGCCCGGGAGAGTGGAAATAATTCCACCAAAGCCTGATTCACCGCCCCCATCAACATCACAAACGCGGGAATGGTCAGCAAAATCGGCAGCAGCAGCAACACAAAGGTGGCGCGCGGGCTGGAAGGCGATGAATGAAACAACTGCCCGAAACTCAAGTGTTTATAGTGCATTAACACGCTGAACAAAATGCCATTGGCCAATACCATGACCAAATCGCCCTGCTGCGCCTCGGTTAAACCCAACACATCATGCAGGTCAACCATGGCCAGACTCAGCACATATTCCAGCAAAAACAAGGCCAGAATTAAAAAGAATGCTTCAACCGCGTTGGGTAGGTTTTCGTGTTGTTCTGGCATTGGCTTGGCGCAAGTTGGAATGGTCGGCCATTATGCCACTTTTTTCGCCTCGGCAATCGTCACTTATATTTCCTGCCCATAAGTTTTTCTGGCAACATAGGGTGGTAGAATTTCCTTGCAAGGCAATGAGACCCTTCTTGTATAAAAATCTGCCCATGACCGCCATTATTTACCGTCGCCCACTTACCAGGCCACCATTTACCAGGCCACCATTGCCAGGGCGTTACGAATTTTTCTGCGCAGCGCTGCCGATGGCGCTGTCGATGGCGCTACTGATGGTGCTATTGATGGCGCTACTCACCCTGCTGAGCAGCTTCAATCTGGCGCTTGCGGCCAAGCTTCCCGAGCGTCTTACCTTTAAAAATATTGTTGAAAATAAAGATTTCTCGATAGGGGAAGGCACGGCTTTTCTGCAAGACAGCGAAGGCTATATGTGGCTGGGGGGAAGTCTGGCGCTGATGCGTTATGACGGTTATGAATTTCGTCAATTTGAATTTGCGCCCGACCCAAACAAACCGAATGAAAAACGCAGCCCGGAATTTATCTACCACATTTTTGAAGATAGCCACCACACCATTTGGATCGCTACCCGATCGGGGCTATTACGCTACTATCCACGCTCTGACAAATTAATTAAAGTGAAGGATGATGAAACGCAAAAAGTACGCATTTCAATCACCGAGACCTTTCGTGTGGTCGAAATGCCCAGTGGCGAAATAGTGGTTGGTTCGCTCGCAGGCTTATTTGTCATCGATCCGCTGAGCAACAAATATCAAGTCATCACCAGCAATCCACCCAAAGCAAACCAGCAAAACTGGCTGCACAACCAGCATGTTCTAAGCGCCTGGCTGACACCGGACGGCCAGCTTTGGCTGGGCACCGATGAAGGGGTGGAACGGGTCAACTGGAAAGAAAAAAAATTTACCCGCGTCCTATTCAATCCCAACCCATCCGATCCCAAGCTCCAGGAGTCGGTTGTCGTTGTCAGAGACATTACCGCCCAGCGTGACGGCACACTTTGGTTTGGGACCCTCAATGGCGTCGTCCACTACGACCCGCGCACCCATCACGCCAAGCGCTACTCCCATCGGCCGGATGATCGCACCAGCCTGGGCGGCAATCAAGTTTGGAAATTACTGGTCGATTCCCGCAATCTGTTATGGGTCGCAAGCGATGGCGGTGGATTGGCGGTTTTCGACCGGGCCAACGATTCTTTTGTCAATCATCAAGCTGAACCGGGGCGCGCCGGTGGACTCAATACCAGTACCGTGCGCACTGTCTTTGAGGATACCAGCGGGGATATTTGGGTCGGCACGTTTCCTTCCGGCGTACATTTTTATGACCGCTCAACCGAAGCGATTACCACCTATACCGCCAATGCGGCCAACCCCAACAGCCTGAGCGTGCAATATGTGCTCTCTACCAAGGAAGATAAACAGGGCAACCTGTGGCTGGGTACCGACGGCGGTGGTTTAAGCTATTTTGATCGGGAGAAAAATACCTTCACCCATTTCAAACACAATCCGAAAGACCCGAACAGCCTGAATGGCGACGCGGTGCTCACCACCCTGATTGATTCCAAAGGCATCATCTGGATCGGCACATGGGGTCAAGGTTTGGCGAGCTACAATCCTGCACAAAAAAAATTTACGCGCTACCCTTTTTTCACTGACCACAGCAAACGCGGCCACGGCCTCATCTCGGCAGCACTCAATGATGAGACGGTCTGGTCGATCAAAGAAGACAAAAATCATGATCTATGGATAGGCACGCATAACAGTGGCATCAGCAAATTGAATCCGCAAACCGGGTTGTTCACGCAATACATGCCCGTTGCCAATGACCCGACATCATTAAGCGGCCACCTGATTTGGCAGAGCCTCGAAGACGCTCAAGGCAATTTGTGGGTTGCCACTGCGTCCGGTTTAAACCTGATGAATAAAGACAGAACCCGCTTTACGCGCTTTATGGCTGACCCAACAAACCCTGGCGCTTTGAGCCATTCCAATGTCTTTTCCATCTTTGAAGACAGTAAGAAAAGGCTCTGGTTTGGCACGAGTTCCGGCTTGAATTTATATCATCCAAAAACAAACACCTTTACTGCTTACACCAAACGGCATGGCTTTTTCAATGACACCATTCACGATGTGGTGGAAGACCGCGATGGCTTGTTCTGGGTCAGCACCACCAATGGCTTTTCTTCCTTTCATCCGGAAACCCACAAGATCAAAAACTACACCCGCCTCGGTGGCCGCCTGGTGGGCGGATTTGCGATCCATTCGGGAACCTTGAGCCGTCACGGCGAAGTTATTTTTGGCGGGGTCGAAGGTTTGCGCATCATCAATCCGCACGCGCTGCCTGAAAATAAACGCGTCCCGCCGGTGGTATTGACCGACTTTAAAATTTTTTCTGACAGCATCGTGCCCGGTGGCAGCGATGGCATGTTAAGCCAGGTGATTAATCATACCGCCAGCATCACCCTGGATCACAACAAAACCATGTTTGCCTTTAGCTTTGCCGCACTCAACTTTAAAGACCCCGAAAAAAATCAATATGCGTATAAGCTGGAAGGCTTTGACCGGGAATGGATAACCATCGCCAACCTTCGCGGCGCAAAATATACCAATCTCGACCCCGGGAAATATGTTTTTAAAGTCAAAGCCAGTAATAACGATGGTATATGGAATGAGGCCGGTAAATCCATCACCATTATTCAATTGGCCCCGCCTTGGAAAACCTGGTGGGCCTATACCCTGTATAGCTTGTCCATCCTGGCTTCGATTGCTTTATTTACCCATTCAAAACGCAAAAAACGGCACTTGATCCGGATACAAAACCGCTTATATTCAGAAGCGCTGGAAGCCAAGGTAAAACAGCGAACCCAGGAACTGGAGGACAGTAATGCCAATTTGGCGACGGCACTGGAGCATGTCCATACCGCGCAGGCTGAGCTGGCGCGGGTTGAACGGATGGCGGCACTGGGCTTTATGGTGGCGGGCGTGGCACATGAGTTAAATACCCCTCTTGGCAATTGCCTGATGATGGTGAGCACCCTGAAAGAAGAGACACAGCGTTTGAGCCAGGCGCTGGCCGAAGGCAGCATGCGCCGTTCCGATCTTACCGACTACACTGAAATGTCCCTGAGCGCTTCCGACCTGCTGCAACGCGGCTTACAACAATCGGCGCGTCTGGTGGCGAACTTTAAACAAATGGCGGTGGACCAATCCAGTGCCCAACGCAAAACATTTAACTTGCAGACCCTGCTGCAGGAGCTGCAAACGCTTCTCGATGCCAGCGCGAGCACAACACCCATTACCCTGGAACTGGCGATTCCTGCCGACATCGAACTCGATAGCTATCCCGCGCAACTGGAAAAGGTATTGCTCAATTTGGCCGACAATGCCATCATTCATGGCTTGGATGGCCTGGGTGGATTGAATGAGGGGATCATGCGCTGCCATGCGCAACAGCAAGGCCACAAGGTATGCATTGTGTTTGAGGATAATGGCAAAGGTATGCCGCCTGAAATCCTCAAGCGTATTTTTGAGCCTTTTTTTTCGACCACCTTCGGCCAGGGTGGCAGCGGCCTGGGATTGAGCATTGCGTTTAATCTGGTGACCAATGTGTTGGGTGGCGAAATTCATGCCAGCAGCACCATTGGCCAGGGGACGCGCTTTGAGATTACCATTCCGTTGGTCGCACCCATGCCACCTTGAGTATTTGGCCGCGCCGGGACTGTTGTAAATCAACCCAATCAACAAGCGTTCTGGCATCAAACTCTTGACTTGGGCATGGGTCGTCGCTACGATCAATTGACAATACAACAGCGCACCTGAGCTGAGAGCTTCACCCCACAAACACCCTTTGTTTTTTAGTAATGTTTTTGTCAATGCCCTTGTTGGCAAAGACGAAAATTCCATCATCTCCGATCAAGGATCATCATGAAAACGACACTGCAAACTTCCTGCGCATTGCGGCGCAAATTATTACCCGCATTAATTTCAGCGGCACTCACAGGCGGTATGGCGCAGGCGCAAGAGGCCACCAAACCCAGCGCCAAGCCCGCCGCCGCAGCCGAGGGTGCAAGCGATTCCACCAAACTGGAAACCATCGTCGTCACAGCGACCAAACGGTCGGCCCCGCTGCAATCGGTGCCCATTGCCATTACCGTCATCAATGGCTCGGTGCTGGAAAAAGCCAATCTCAATACTCTGGGTGCCATCACCGCACTCACCCCCACCGCCAGCTTTCGCTCGGGTGCGTCCAACAAAGATACCTCGCTGTTCGTGCGCGGGGTCGGCACCATTTCCACCTCGCCCGGGATTGAGCCAACGGTTTCGACCGTGATCGACGGGGTGGTTACGTCCCGTCCCGGCCAATCCACCATGGATTTGTTGGATGTGGATCGGGTTGAAGTATTGCGTGGGCCGCAAGGCACGCTGTTTGGTAAAAACGCATCCGCCGGGGTGATTAGCATCATCACGCGCGACCCCGGCAAAGAACACGAAAGTTATGTCGATGTCTCTTACTTCAAGGGCAATGAAAAGCGCTTGCGCGCAGGCACCTCGGGCGAATTGCAGCCGGGCGTGATGCGCGGTTCGGTTTCGGTGATGCATGGCGACTATGACGGCAATGTCACCAATGTGGCCAACGGCAGTAAAGTGAATGGCTATAGCCGCAACGGCGGACGCGGTAAGTTGATTATTACGCCCAATAGCGATACCAAAATCGCCCTGATTGCCGATTATTCCAAATCGCGTGACAACACGCCAACCGGGGTGCCCAGCAATATCTCCGTTACCGCCTACCCAACTGGCGTGGTGGGCGCACCGAATTTGCTGTATCAGGCAGCCGTTTCACCCGTAGTGCCCTCCCTTGACAACCGCAGCATCAATAGCGAAATGGAAACCCGCGTGGCCGACACCAACTGGGGCTTGTCCGGCCAGGTGGACTGGAATGTAGGGGCTTACACGCTGACCTCGATTACCGCTTACCGCAAATGGGAAAACACCCAGTTTCAAGATCAAGACCGCTTACCGCTGCCCTACAAACAATTCACGCAAACCGTAGACAAAGGTTTGCTGGATTTTAGCCAGTGGTCGCAAGAATTACGCATTGCATCACCCAAGGGCCAGTTTTTTGATTATGTGGCCGGCTTTTTCTACCTGAAAGCCAAAAACAGTGAAACCTATCGGCGTGACATTAGCCGTTGTGCCGGCACCACCGCCGCCGCGCAGCCTTCTGGTCTGGTGCCTTGCAGCAGTGCCTCCATCACGCAGGACTATGGCCTGGCCAATTATGGCATTGAGAGCGGCAGTACCTCGCTGTTTGGCGAAGGCAGCTTCAATATCAGCAAAGAATTTCGCATTATTACCGGTGGCCGCTACACGCGTGACACGCTCTCGTTCCGGCATGACCGCTTCTCCACCCAGGCCGCCGCCATTCCCGGCATCCGCCCGGCTTTTGCAGCCACGGGGGACACCAGCAAAACCGGCTATTCTGGCCGGGTGGGGCCACAATTTGATTTAAGCAAAGAGGTGAGCGTGTATGGCACGGTGTCGCGCGGCTACAAGGGGCCAGCCTATAACGTGTTTTTCAATATGCAAGCGTTTGATAATATCGCGATTAACCCCGAGACTTCGACCTCGTATGAAATTGGTTTGAAGTCCACCCTGCTCAACAACAAGCTGCGCCTGAACGTGGCGGCGTTTGACACCAAATATAACAACTACCAGGCCAATTTGAATGATTTGGTGGCGGGCACGATTGTGACGCGCTTAATCAACGCCGGTTCGGTTTCCACCAAGGGTTTTGAAGTGGATTTTGCCGCTAAAATTACGCCGCAGTTTTCCATCTCCGGTGCGGCGGCCAACATTATTGCGCGCATCGACAAGTTTAATTGCCCACCGGGTGCCGCCGCCAGTTGCGACGTAAATGGCAAACCGCTGCCCTTCTCGCCAGACTGGCGCGCCAATTTCCGCGCCAATTACAAAATGCCGGTGGCGGACGGTTGGACGGCTGATTTCGGTGCCGATTATAACTGGCAAAGTTCGGTCATTTATGATATTGGCCAGGCCCCGGATGCACGCCAGGCGGCCTTTGGCATCATCAATGCCACGGTGTCGGTGTATAACTCGGAAAAAGGCTGGAGCGTGACGCTATTGGCCAAGAATCTGACCAACAAATCTTACTCCACCAATCTGGTGAATGGCGGCGGCTTTTTTGCCCGCTTTGTACCGCGTGACGACCAGCGTTATTATGGTTTGAGTGTACGTAAAGACTTTTGATGCGCCGACGGCGGCACCGTAGCCGGTGCCGCTGTCAACACCTCCAGCAGG
>CAMBDR010000136.1 GCA_945864765.1 Janthinobacterium lividum
CATCTTGGCGGTCGCGAAGCGAGAGACCTGACGCCGCTCAATTTCACTACGCCGTATCGCGAAATCAAGCCCCTGGTAGCAGCGCTGGACGGCTTGTTATCGCAATTGCGCGGCAAGGTACAGCGCGAATATGCCTTCTTGCAAGATGCGACCCATGAATTGCGTACACCGATTGCGGTCATTTCGGCCCAAGCGCATATATTGGCAGCAGTTCTCAATTTAAAAAAGTACCTTAAAAGCAACAATGTATTTCCATTACCACACTGCCTTCAACAGCACCAAAATATGCACAAATAAAGCTTGTAAACTTTTGCGAAACCTGTTAACTTGCCATGAAGTAATTTTAATACTTCTGGAGTAGTTGCCATTAGCCAAGCCGTCCAATTCCCAGCGTTTAGCGCCGCCACCCTGTTCGAACAGGTGGGTAGCGTTTTTGCGGGTCTGCCAGACAGCAGGGGTAAAAGCAACAATAAAAAGTACGAAATGAAGGATGCCGCACTTTCCGCATTTTCGGTTTTCTTTTTTCAGAATCCATCATTCCTTAGCAGCCAGCGCAACCTGCAAAAGGGCCATGGAAAGAACAATGCCACCGCAATATTTGGGGTTCATGAAATTCCAAGTGACAACCAAATTCGCAACTTGCTTGATCCGGTGCCGCCATCCACGCTGTTTCCGCTCATGTCGCATATCGGTGACGAGTTGTATCGGCATGGCCGCCTTGATGCCTTCCGTTCGATTAACAACACCTTCCTGATCGCCCATGACGGCACCCAATTTTTTTGCTCCGATAGCATTTCCTGCCCCTGCTGCACGCGCACTAACCTCACCAACGGCAAGATTCAATATCGCCACACAGTGGTCACCCCAGTGCTACTCGCGCCAGGCCAACGCAAGGTCATTTCTTTACCACCCCAATTTGTGGAACCGCAAGATGGCCACGCCAAGCAGGACAGCGAATTGGCTGCCTCAGCACGCTGGTTTGAACAGTGGGGCGCGCACTACAGCGCATGGGGCGTCACTTATCTGGGCGACGACCTGTATTGCCACCAGCCGCATTGCGAGCGCGTACTCAAGCACAAAGCCGACTTTATTTTTACGTGCAAGCCCGATTCCCATCAGACACTCTACGAATGGGTCAATGATTTCATTCGCAACGGCACCATATACACGGTTGTGTGCACCCGTTGGGACGGCAAGAAGCGGCTCACCGACACTTACCGCTACATGAATCAAGTGCCCTTGCGCGACGGCGATGATGCGTTAATGGTCAACTGGTGCGAGCTTGTCACCACCACGCAGGACGGTAAAGAAACATACCGCAATGCCTGGGCAACATCCCATATCATCACCGACGCCAGCGTCGAACCAATCGCGACCGCTGGGCGCGCGCGGTGGAAGATTGAAAACGAAAACAACAACACCCTCAAGACCAAGGGCTACAACCTCGAACACAATTTCGGCCACGGCAAGCAGCATCTGTCCAACCTGTTCGCCACCATGATCTTGCTGGCCTTCCTGATCCACACCACGCTGGACTGGATCGATCCATCTTACCGTACCGTGCGCGACGCGCTGCCTTCGCGCCGGACATTTTTCGAGCATACCCGTGCCTTGACCCAGTACATCCCTTTTGATGACTGGAACCACTTGATGCAATTCATGTTGGACGGCCTTAAGGCTCGGCCACCCAAAAAAACTCGGCCACCCGACACTGGCTAATTGCTTGGTTACGGCTAATTTTAGATGATTGCAATTTAGCATTCAAAACCGCAGATCACCACCCGTTGCCGGATATAGGTTCTTGGCAGGGTAATTTCTAAAAATATAAATTATGACTAAATATTAAAAACACAATCATTTGAATTGAGAATTGCTGTACCCTGATGGGGCGCTTGGGCTGGCGTCGTGTTCAGGCCTGCTTTGCGCATCGTTAATTCAAGCCCCGCACCTTCGGATGCATCAGTGCTGCCATATGCGATCAGTCCACGGTGGCGCAAATGTTTGATGCCACCCATCAGCACTGAACATAGCACGGCCCCGGCGGCCATCATTGACATCAACAAACCCAATACCCCGGCATCGGCATGCATGCCGCGCTCAACCAACATCGGCAAAGTGGCGCGGATCGGGCCGGAACTGGTGATGTTGATCAACGAAAAAGCGGCGATGGTCACCCATAACCACGGTTGCCCGAGGATGAAGCGCCAACCTTCACGCGCCTCGTGCAAAACGATGCCCGCTTGTTGGCTCAGACTGTTGGCCTGTACGTGGTCGGGCTCAGTGGTGGCTTTGTGGTCGGGTTTGACGTCGGGTACTTTCAGCAAACACACGCCGGCAATCAAAAACGACAGGCAATTCAAACCAAACATCATACTGGCCCCACTGTATTGCATCAACAACGCGGCGGCCAGTGGCCCCAGGGTTTGCGACAGTTGGCGGCTTAAACTGGTCAGTGAATTGGCGCTGGGGCGCGCTTCTTTGGGTAAGAGATTGGGAATGATGGCGCTATACGCCGGTTGAAAAAACGCATCGACAAAGCCAAAGAAAAACGCAATCGCATAGACGTATTCGATCTTGAAATGCTGGGTCGCGGCCAAAACGCTCATCAAAAGCATCACCAGCGCACGCGCCAGGTCAGACACCAGCATCAGGTATTTGCGTGAAAAGCGATCCACCATCACGCCGCCGATGAACAAAAAAATCACCCTCGGCATACAGTGTTACAGAAAAGGCGAGAACTGGCAAGCTGGCCAAGCAAGACAGAATCGCTATTTTCACCGCATCCGGCTTTCAGTAATAATTGCAGTCGGCAGGCGCAGCGTGTCATTATTTTCGCCTTCAATTTCAATCTGAAATAAAGTTCGTGCCCTGGCAACATCATCAAACAGCTTGGTGCGTCCTTCGTTAACAAATACCCCCACCAAGGGGATATTGGTTAAATCCGTGGACGCTTGCAATTGTGCGCCGATAGTGGCATCCAGGCTATGGGTTACATAGGATGCTAACTGCGTAATGTTCTCAATGCCGCGCACGCCAGCGATTTTGCCCTGTTTATTCGTGGGCAGGTAGGCTACATTGGCAAATTTGTGAAATACAACCGGCGCTTCAATCGGGCGCGACCCTTTTAAAAAGACATCGACACTGGCTGCAACCACGTCAAAATTGGAGCATTCGACCGTGGCAAAAGGAATTTTGCAGCCGGGCAAGCGCGAGCCGATTTCGATCATGACCGGGCCATTTTCATCCACCTTAATTTCAGCATGGGCCGGACCAATCAAAATGCCAACCGCTTGCGCCAGCTTGATGGCGTATTCTTCCAGTGCCTGGTGTTTGGCGCAGTGCAACGCTTCCAGCACCACGTTATAGTAGATATTGTTGCCATGTTCGGTATTGATTTTTTCGTAGCGCCAGACATCCGTTACAACTATGTCCTGGCCTGTGCCAAACAAATCAACCACATACTCGGTGCCGCCAATATATTCCTCTGCCAAGGCAAATGCCGCGTGCTGCCCATAGATATTGGCGCTATCCATAATCCGGTGGTAAGCGTGCTCCAACTCCTGCGCATTTTGGCAAACAAACACATTATGCGTGCCTGCGCCGCTGGGTGTTTTGAGTACCATTGGGTAGCCCACTTGCGCCGCAAACGTGCTGGCGTCTTGCACACTATGGCAGGCCTGGTAGCGCGCGTAGCGTAAATTTGCTTGCGCGGCCGCCTGCTTCATATCCGACTTGTTGCGCCTAAATGGTATGGTGGCGGGATCATTGCCGGGTACGCCATAATGCCGGGCCAACAGGTCGGCAACATCCACCCCTTTTTCCGAGCCCGGTATCACCGCCGCAACCGTATCGCCCCGGGTTTGTAGGTGCTTAATTAACTTAACATAGTCGGCTTCAAAAAACACTTCGCACCCCTCGGCCAGCGTATCAATGGCGGGTGACGCCACGCATCCGCTTTGGATCAAGGCTTCCCATTCAGCGCGCGGAACGGTGTAGTAAAGCAGGATTTTCAAACCACGCTTGATGAGCTCGGCGCGGTATAGCACGCCGGAGGATTCCATATCCACTACGATCACCAGCCCAGCCGTAGCATCGGGCCTGCTTGCCTGCGCGGGTGCGGTGGCTGTATCGGTTTTGGCTTGCCCTTTGATGGCGATTAATAAATTTCCCGCAATAATTAAGCCGAGCGCCAGCGCGACGGCCAGGGTGAGCTTTTCGTGTAAAAATAACGCGGCCATCAAACAAGTGACCACCGGAGAAAAATACACCAGTGCAGAAAATTTTTCCGCGCTAAACAAGTTGATGGCGCGAATATATAAAATTTGATTCAAAATATTGTAGAACAAGGCCATCGTCAGCAGTAAGCCCAAAGCGAAAAGCGATGGCATCTGCCAGCCGCCTTGTGCTGAAATGACGCCGGAACAAAACACGATGGATAGAATTTGTCCCAGAAACACAAAATGCGCTTCACGAAACTGGAATAACTTGCACAGCATGGAATATGCCGTGTAAGCACCAATGGCGAGCAACATGGCAATGATTCCCTGCACGCTAAGCTTTCCGGCCTCGCCACTGCTGCCCGCCGTGGCCATGACGACCGCACCGGCAAAACAGAGCAAGATGCCGACTATGCCCCACAAGCGCAGCGCTTTATTGGCATTGCCGGGCCAGAAAAGCGAAGCCAAGTATAAAAAGATGGGGTAGGTGTAGTATAAAATCGTGGTGTCTTGCGCGGGCATGCTTGAAAGTGCGACGTTGTACGCCATTTCATACACCACAAACCCCAACATCGCCGCACCCAATAAAATCAGTGCCTCGCGTCGGTTGCGCGCAAAGCGGTAAAAGCCGGCACCCTCTTTGTGGTGAAATAGCGCGACCAATACGGCCCCCATCATCGACGAAAAACATAAAGCCTGGTATGGACTCATGCCATCGTTCATCAAGTATTTGGTGGCAATGGTGGATATGCCACCCGAGATAAATAGCAAGATCAAATACCCATAGCCGCGATACTGGTTCGGTCGCGGGGCAATGTTGGCATTGTGGTTTGTATCCATGAATTAGTACCTTTTTGGCGAAGGATTCAATGCCGATCGGCAGAATTTTACGAGGCGGGTTCATTGCGACGATCATGGCTAAGGGGTGGAAGTGGCTAGCATACCATTATGGCTGCAAACCAGCAATTCGGGCCTGCTTGCTGAAAGACATAGCGAGTGAATATGGCTATCCGGCACGCCATTTAAATTGCGTCACCTCCCGGCAATAAATTTATGCTATATTTCTACGCCTTATAACCTGGGATCAAGACCATGAACATCAAACCTGCACGTCGCCAATTTATTCGTAATTTCACTTTTACCACCGCTGCTGTTACCAGCGCATTGGCCCTCAGTGCCTGCGGCGGTGGCAGTACCGATGACGGTAGCGCCGTCAATTTCTTGCACGGTGTGGTCAGTGGTGACCCGCTAAGCGACAGAGTGATTCTTTGGACTCGCGTAACGCCTGCCAACACCACCGATGGCAAAGATATTGCCGTACATTGGGAAGTTGCATCGGATGAACAATTTACCAAATTCGTCAAAACAGGCACGTTTTCCACCAATGCGGCGCGGGACTATACCGTCAAAGTCGATGTCACAGACCTTAGCCCAAACAGCGTGTATTTCTATCGTTTCGTGCGCAACAATGTCTATTCACCTGTTGGTCGCACCAAAACCCTGCCAGTGGGCGCATTGAATCAGGTGAAACTGGCCGTGTTGACTTGTTCCAACTACCCCGCCGGGTTCTTCAACGTGTATGCCGAAGTGGCAAAATTGACGGATATTGATGCTGTGCTGCATTTGGGCGACTACATTTACGAATACCCGCGTGATGGCTATGCCTCACAGGATGCCGCTGCCTTGAATCGTCAGGTTGAACCCCGAACCGAAATCATCACCCTGACCGACTATCGCAGTCGTTATGCCATTTACCGTACCGACACCGATTTGCAAGCCATGCACGCAAAATTGCCTTTAATCGCGATTTGGGATGACCATGAATTTGCCAACGACACCTGGTCTGGCGGCGCAGAAAACCATGATCCGGCAACCGAAGGCCCGTTTAGCGCACGCCGCGCCGCCGCGCTGCAAGCCTACCACGAATGGATGCCTGTGCGCCTGGCTGATGCGACTAAAAACGACCGTATCTATCGCTCTTTTGATTTCGGCAACCTGGTTTCCTTGCATATGTTGGATACCCGCCTGATTGGGCGCGACAAGCAGTTATCCTTTACCAGTTACGTTGGCGCAGGCGGTGCCTTTGATGGAGCAAAATTCGCGGCCGATTTGGCTGATCCAAGCCGCCAGTTGATGGGTGCCGAGCAGACCGCCTGGCTGCAAGCGCAGATGGGAAAATCGACTGCGACCTGGCAAATACTGGGGCAACAGGTATTAATGGCGCGTATGAATATTCCTGCGCCCCTGGTTTTGCAGCAAATTTCCTTTTCCAATTACGTCGCATTGGTTGGCAAGGCACAGACCGCACCGGCCAGCTTGACAGCAGCAGAAAGATTGATCCTGGCGCAACCGGCGATTCCGTATAATTTGGATGCCTGGGATGGCTATGCGGTAGCGCGTGAAACCGTGTTCGGCACTGCCAAAGCCTTGAATAAAAACCTGATTGCACTGGCTGGTGACACCCATAATAGCTGGTCCAGCGACCTGGCTGATATCAATGGCAATGCGGTCGGCGTCGAGTTTGGCGTCACTTCGGTCACTTCGCCGGGTTTTGAAGATATTTTCCCGACCGAGAACCCGTTAGCGGTGGCGGCTGGCCTGGAACAGTTGATTGGGCCTTTGGTGTATGCCGAAACAAAAAATCGCGGCTTTATGATCGTCACGGCGACACCGGGCGAAACCCGCGCCGAATGGCGTTATGTGAGCACCGTCAAATCCAAAACCTACACCATGGTGCCGGGTAAAACCCTCAAAACTCTGCCGGGCGCGAACAATCGTAAATTGTTGCCAGTGGTAGTCTGACGGTAAAACAACTGCCCGCACCCGGCACGGAACGAAATTCCAGCGTGCCGCCATGTTTTTGCACGATGCCAAACGAAGTGGAAAGCCCCAGCCCGCTGCCGGAACCCACTTCTTTGGTGGTGAAGAAGGGTTCCATAATCCGGGCGTGGATGGCGGGGTCGATGCCGATTCCGTCATCCTCAAAATCAATCTCAAGCAGCTCCCCGGCCTGACTGATGCGCAGGCGTAGCCAAAGCTTACCCTGCTGTTGGCCGTGATATTTTTCATCAATCGCCTGGCAGCCATTGACCAGCAAATTCATAAACACTTGATTGAGCAGGGCGGGCCAGCATTCCAGCTCCGGGTCATCGGTAAATTCGGTGAAGAATTCGACTTTTTCCAGCCAACTGGTATGCACCAGGTAGAGGGTCGAGAGCAAGCATTCAGAGATGCGCACGGTTTTTCTGGCCGACTCGTCCAGCCGGGTGAAAGAGCGTAAATCCTTGACGATGCCCTTGATGCGCTCGGTGCCGCTTAATACCGTGCCAGCATGGGCGACACGGTTAAGGCAGTGGGCGCATTGCCGCCTTCATCAATAAAAATGCCGCTGCCGGGCTGGATATGGCAAGCACGGGTAAGGCGCTGGACATGAAAGGCAAACTCAAAGCCGATGGGACGGTTGGCGTTGCCATCAGCAAGGGCATAGGCTTCAACCCCACCGTACTGGCCGCGAAAAACCGCGCCAACCTGCCGATTCAGCAAGACATCGCCTTGCAAAAAGTGGTGGAATCGAACATCGTTGAATTATGGGCGCAAGGTGCCGCCAGGGGGGATTCCGCCATGATGAACCGGGCCAAGGCAAAAATGGAGGATTGGAACCGGAAAAATCCTGATATGCCCGTGATGATATCCACCAGCCAGATTATGGGCAAGGCGCGCCAAATCTTGACCCCGACCGATGACAGATTATTGAAAAACGCCCCGCGTGAAATGCGTGGGCGGGTGGCGGCGGGCTTGGATCAGGCGCGTTAGCGTATTGCTTATGCCAAGTTTTTATTTATGTGTTGCCACAAGTAGTTATCCAATTTGGCTTGCGATTGATTTAGCATGGCTACTTGTTCACGAATGAATTGCTGCATCTTCGCATCTTCGGTCATAATGTGGTGTTGTGCAACCAGCGTTGGCACCAATATTTCCAACCCTGCTATAGCGGTCAGAGAAATCTTCCGGTCTTTGTCGCCAGTGGCATACCCATCCAACACCGCTTGTGTGCGGGGTGAATTGATAAACCAATTCAGATAGGCTGGCAACACTTTTTCCTTCGAGCGCACGCGAATCAACATCAATGGCGCGCTGCAAATGGTGGAGGGCATGATCTGTTTGATCAATACCGTTGTCGTATGGTGACCGCGTGGCCGAAAAATCAAATCTCCGACCCGCACCGGAAAATGATCGGGTAGCTTATTGATGTTGATGCGGTCAAAATCCAGCGTTTGGCCAATTTTATCGGGCCAGGCATCCTTCATTTGAATAACCCTTCTGTCGCTGGTGGTGGTATCCTTCGCGCTGCTCCGGACGGAGTAGCCGATGTGAATAGTCGCAATGTCGTTTAAAGTATCCATATTTTCCTTCGGGAGCGCATGCTCTTAAAACTCAATCCCGGCCTGGGGTAGCAATGGCTTCTTGGGCTTCTTGTATTTGGCATCATGCATTTCAGTGGC
>CAMBDR010000137.1 GCA_945864765.1 Janthinobacterium lividum
TGGAGCCGGGAGACCCAATTAAGGGGTGCCAATGATAACACGGTGCCTCAATCAGGCCTGTTCGTGCCGATGTTAATCAAAGACAAGGTATTGGGTGTATTAGGCGTACAAAGTTTTCAAAAGCATTCCTACCAGCCAGTTCATTTAAATATGCTGCGCACGCTGGCCGGCTACGCCGCCGTGGCCCTGGATAATGCCGATGCTTATTCGCAATTGGAAGCGACTCTCGCCACCTTGCGCGCAACGGAAATCCGTTTATTGCAACAAGACAAACAAGTACGCCTCCACGCTGAAGAACTGGCCATTTCCAAACAAAAAGCGGAAGAAGCCACCCAGCTTAAATCCGAATTCCTGGCCAATATGAGCCATGAAATTCGCACCCCAATGAATGCCATCATCGGTATGGCACACCTGGCACTACGCACCGAACTGAACCCCAAACAACTCGATTATGTCAATAAAATCCATCGGGCCGGCTTGTCGCTGCTGGGGATTTTGAACGATATTCTCGACTTTTCAAAAATCGAGGCCGGCAAGCTGGATGTGGAAGATGTTCCCTTTACACTGGATGAAGTGCTGCTCAATGTTGCCAATATTACCAGTCAAAAAGCCAACGACAAAAATCTGGAATACCTGTTCCGGGTTCCGCACGACGTACCGCGCAAATTGCAAGGTGACCCATTACGCCTGGGCCAGGTACTCACCAATTTAATTAACAATGCGATTAAATTTACGCCCAATGGCGAAATTGAACTCGCTTGTACCATTCTGGTTCCGGTTCAGGATGACCACGTTACCCTGCGCTTTGCGGTGCGCGATACCGGAATCGGCATGACGCCGGAACAAAGCGCCAAACTCTTTCGCGCCTTTAGCCAGGCCGATGGTTCCACCACGCGCAAATACGGTGGCACGGGCTTGGGCCTGTCGATTTCACAACGCCTGGTGGAATTGATGGGGGGCCGCATCAAGGTCGATACCGAAATCAATCAAGGCTCGTGTTTTCATTTTGACCTGCGCATTAAACTCGACCCGTCGGCGGGTGAAAGTCGCATGGCCCATGTTTTACCCGCAGCACTCAACGCTGCACGGATTATGGTGCTGGACGACAACCAGTCAGCCCGGGAAATTTTGGGCCATGCCTTACAAGCCTTGGGCTTACGCGTCGATCTGGCAAGCGATGCACAACAAGCATTCAGCGCAATTCAATCGGCTGATCAAACGGGCGACCCTTATCAATTGGTGTTGACCGATTGGCTGATGCCACAAGGCGACGGAATTAGCTTTATTCGACGCATCCGCGCCAACGCGCACTTGAAAGCCCAACCGAATATTGTGCTCATGACCGCATTTGGGCGCGAAGAAGTACAAGAGGAAGCGGAAAGCGCCGGGGTTTCCGGCTTCTTGTTTAAACCCATTAGCCAATCGACCTTATTTGATACCCTGGCTTCACTGTTTGCGCCACAAGTGAATGTGGTTGCGGCACGCCATGCACCGCAATTCCAGTTTAAAAATGTGCGTGCCTTGCTGGCTGAAGACAATGACATCAATCAACAAATCGCGATTGAATTATTAGGCTTGATTGGCGTAGAAACCGAAATTGCCGTCACCGGGCGCGAAACCATCGACAAGCTGAAAGCGGCCGAATCTGGCTATTACAATTTGATTTTGATGGATTTGGAAATGCCGGATATGGATGGGCATGAGGCGACGATTGCGATTCGCCAATATCCGCAATTTAATCACATCCCTATCATTGCGATGACGGCCCATGCTTTGACTGAAATTCGTGATCGTTGCTTGGCCGAGGGCATGCAAGACTATTTAACCAAGCCGATCAATCCGGAAACCCTGTTCCAAACCCTGATGAATTGGCTCCCCAAAGAACATGAGCACGCAGGTACAAAATTAAGCACGCCAACACTACCTAAAGCCGCCGCAAGCAATAAGCCCTTACCCTTGATCGGGATAGACAGCAATGTTGGCTTAAGCCATATGGCGGGAAATTTGCGCCTCTACATCCAGTTATTGGAGCGGTTTTGCCAATCGCAACGCAATGCCGTACAGCAATTGCATCAGCAAATTGAGCAACAGCAATGGCAGGATGCCAGCCGTGGGGCGCATACCTTACGCGGTCTGGCCAGCAATATCGGCGCACAAAAACTGGCCTTGGTCGCGCAGGAGGTGGAACTGAATTGCCAAAATGAACAAGCCGAATCGAAACTGAACACGCAGTTGGAACAGTTGGCAAATGAATTGCACACGGTCATCAATAGCCTGGATAACTATTTTTCAGGTGGAGCAGGATCGGGTTCGGCCGCCGTTGCCAGCGCACCCGATCCGGACGCGCCAGAAAAAATGCGTCACCTGTGCGCCTTACTTGAAGACAACAATATTGATGCCGAAGACTATCTGCTGCAAATCAAAGGCAGTCTGGCTTTTATTTTGCCGGAAAATACCATCAAACGCTTGGCCAACCATATCAGCCAATACGAATTCGATCTGGCACGCGAATTATTGCCTTAAGCTGTGCAGCACCGCGCACTTATCTCACTTATCGCACCTATCGCACCTATTACAGCCACCATCACCATGCATTCTTCTGAAACCAGCCCAAACACCCCCTTGGCAGCAACAACCATGGAACTGAGCGCTACCCGCCCGGGCTTGTTTGGCAATGTGTTAATGGGGTTGCGTGCGGCCTTGCTACTGAGCTTACCCAAACCAGGGCTGACTGCCACTTGGGGACAACTGATTGCCTTGATTGGACTGGGGGTATTGCACCAATTGACCTGGGATTTTGCGCATATTGGCCGATCCGGAGAATTAGCCTTGATTGCCGCGCCGGGTGCTCTGTTTATTGTATCGGTACTACTGATCGCGAGTTGGGCTTTGGCCAGCGCGGTTGGAAAAAGTGAACAAACCCTGCAATTGGCGGTGATATTATTTGCCAGCAACTTACCGATTGAGTTTTGTTTTAACTTACTCTCCCGTCAGCTTGATCGGCCATGGATTAACCAAAGCGTGCCCAATTGGCTGGCGCTACTGTCTTATTTTGTGATTGCCTGGCTAACACTGGCATCGGCCCTTGCCTGCATACGCTGGTTCGAATTACCAACCCGGCGCTGGCTATGCCTGCCGATTGCCATGCTTTGCATTGCCGGCCCGCTATCCCAGGTGTATGTTGAACGCTCGTTATGGATACGCCCGCTCGAAGAAAGCAACAACTTCGCTGTCACGGCACCCGGCCCGGTTGATGAAGATATTTTTTATTTGCAACCGCAATTGCTGGAACAAGCCTTAAGTGCCATCAAACCCGGCCCACGCAACAAAATGAATGTGTATTTTGTGGGTGCGGCAGGTGCCGCCGAGCAAGAAGTATTTATGAAGGAAGTCCATTTTGTCGATCAATTTATGCGCCAACGCTTTCATACCGAAGAACGCAGCATTATTCTGATCAATCACAGCAAAAGCGCTGGCACCACGCCCATCGCCAGTAGCACCAGCTTACGCGCCGCCTTACAACGCATCAGCCAGGTAATGGATCACGAGCGCGATGTATTATTGCTTTACCTCAGCTCACACGGCAGCGCCGATTTCAAATTTTCTTTAAGTTTTGGATCCATGCGTTTTAATGATCTGGACCCCGAGGCTTTACGCCAGATTTTGGAAGAATCGGGAATTGAGCGGCGCATCATTATTATTTCTGCCTGCTATTCGGGCGGCTTTATCAATCCCTTAAAAAATGATAACAGCCTCATCATCAGCGCAGCCGCCGCCGACAAAACCTCATTTGGCTGTGACAACGAAGCCGATTTCACTTATTTCGGCCACGCTTTTTTCAAAGATGGATTGGCCCAAAACGATAGCTTTAGTGCCGCTTTTGAACAAGCCAAACTCGCCATTCGCGCACGGGAAAAGAAAAATGGCTTTGAAGACTCGAAACCACAAATTTTCATCGGCCGCAAGATGGCAGCAATACTGGCCGAACTTGCCAAGCAACATCCGGCCAGCCGCCCTAATAAATAAATTCCGCCCGCTTATTTCGGCATCATGCAAAACGCGTCCAGCTTATTGCCATCCAAATCGCGGAAATAGCCGATATAAAAAACCCCGCCTGCACGTGGGCCTGGTTCGCCTTCACTGGTGGCACCTAATTCCAGTGCTTTTTTGTAAATGGCGTCAACTTGTTCCGGGCTATTAACCGCCAGTGCCACCATGGTGCCATTACCAGCCGTGGCGGGCGATTCGTCAAATGGCTTGGCCACCGCCAACATGGGCGCGCCTGGGCCAGTACTCCAACCAATTAGCCTATCCATTTCAAAGGCCCGCTTGGCACCCAGCAAGCTCAACAAGCCATCATAAAATGCGGCAGCACGAGGTAAATCATTGGTTCCTAAAGTGACATATCCAATCATTTGCAAACTCCATATTATCCAAGGTTAAAAACAGGTGTAAAAAGATTACTTCAACCCAAACCTTACCAGAACCATGGATGCAAACGAATACAAAATGTAAATTTTCAGTGCGCGCAACAAAAAAACCACGCCCGACAGCTCAAGCTCACATTGGAATCGGTTGCGATTGCGGCACAGGCACGGCCGTCACACTATTTTTAGGGCTACCATCAATTAAACGATCCGAATAAACCAGATAAACCAGGGCATTTCGTTTCGCATCAACCATACGCACCACCCGCACATGTTTGAAAATCAAGGAAGCACGTTCAGAAAAAACTTCTTCTTGCTGTGCCAGTTTGCCATTAAAGCTGATATTGCCAACTTGCCGACAAGCCACCGATGCTTCGGCCTTATCTTCCGCCAAACCCAAAGCACCGCTCACGCCTCCCGTTTTGGCACGCGACAAATAACAACTGACGCCCCCTACTTTAGGGTCATCAAACACATCCACCACCACCTTATGGCTGGGGCCAATCAATTTAAATGCCGTGGTGACATCACCGATTTTTTCGGCTGAAGCGAAAGCGGAAACGATAAGCAGGCTGGCGGCGATGGCCAGATGTTGCATATTACGCAGTTTCATGGGGGAACTCCAAGTGAGATAGTCCCCCCTATATAGGTGTGAATCGATAAAAATCAAGACTGCCCCGCCTTCAAGCGCAAATTGCTTCGCAGTTTTCAATTCTCTTACCCTCACACACCGCTTCATACAAATGCACCAAATCACAATACACACTGTACTCAAAACCTTGACGGCTACCCTGACGATCATCCATCAATAAGCCACGCAAAAAGGCATAAATACCATTGCCGGGCAATTGCTGATTAATACGCTGCGCCAAATCAGGCATATCTTTTAAGCGCAATGATTGCTGCCCTTGAGCGCGCTGTTCGAGCGGTGGGATTTTGCCATTAAAAAAGTTTTTGAAGCGCAAGCGCATCGCTTCATAGCTTGAAGCCTGATTGGTTTTGGCGTACAAATCCAATAAAAACAACCAACTTTGGGGGCTGCGCTCCTGCTCCACCACGCCTTCCAAAATACTGATTGCCACATCCGATTTATCAAGCGCATTCCAAAATTTAGCTTGTGCCAGCGGCGCAGTTTGTTCTATCAAGTCATTTCCCCCCAGCCTCACCGATTCGAATTCCGGGCCATCGTTCTGCTCTACCACAGAACTCACCCGTACCACTTCATATTCAATAGCATCAAAAGCCTCAGGAAACGCGCCCACCTTGTGCGCCGCAGCCGCCCCGCTGCCCGAGGCAGAATTGGCAGTCTGATTTGTGGCTCGATTTATGGTCGCAGGCTTTGCAATTCTAATAACACTTGATTCAAACTCCGGCATTGGCTGCAGGGTAACCGTGCGTTCCCAATCAAAAACCATGACTGGCTGTTCTTTTTTCATACGCCAAAGCAACAGCAATAAAGCTGGCACTGCCGCAATACCCAGCAAAACCAACATATTGGGCAACACCTGGGAGAGCGTATTGGATGAATTTGACACCGCATCCTGCTTCACCTCAGGATTACTCGCTTGCAACAATGCTAAACGCTGCGCGTGCTCGGCCTCCAGCTCCTGAATGCGTGATTCGATTTGTGATTGGCTCCAACTGGCGGCGGGGTTTGCCTGTTTTTCGTTTTTTGTCTGAATCGCCTGGGGTGCCATGACCGCCAATAGTAAGCTTACGCCAAAACATAGTTGGATGATTCTTTTATAATTGTTTGACATGATATTCCCCTCATTCCGTTTCTCCACCTGGAGCAGAAGGCCTTCGACCGGGCAAAACCATCATCGCGCTATCGATTGCACTGCCATGCATCCAGAATAAAGCGTTTCAACAGAAAAATCGAACACAGCCAATAACACGCCATAACACTTGATAACACCTGCATGGGAAGCCGGAAGATGGCTAAATAGTTGCCAAATGGAATGGAGAAATGCACCCGAACCTGCTGCGATTTGGAATCGAATACAGACGATAACAACTGATAACAAGTGATGACAAAGAGGAAGAAGATCGCTACTTACCCAAAAACAACAGGGCTGTAGGAAAGAAAGAATGAATGAATGCAGGATATGGCGGCGTCAAACTGAGCGCATCAACGCCCAAGCAAGGTCAGGCTGACTGGTGGCTCAAACACCGCCTCCACTTGCACCCCGCGTACAATTTGAAAACGAAACGCCCCGAAACGCACTTCGCCACGTCGCCGTTCAATCACATTCGACAAACTGCTCTCATCCGGGCATTCCCGCGCGATTTGGTTTCTCCCACGAAACAGCAGCGTATTGACATGCGGTGCATCAAGGCCAAGCATGCGAGATAAATCATCCACACTAATCCAGCCCTGGCTGGCGACATCAATGCCACGCTCAGCATCTTCAAAGCGTTTTCTCGCCAAAATTAACAGACTGTAATGGTGCGTGCGTTCACCAAGATTAATAACATTACCATCAATAGCAATCGATAAGTAAATATGCTCTTCGTTTTGACTGACGGCAAAATCAAATAGCACAGTTCGCAAGGCAGGCGCGGCTTGCAGACGCAAATCGGAAGTCACTTCAATTTCGTTACTGGCATTAAACTGCCAGGTTTGGTCACCCACCATCACCATATCGCCATCATGCAATACCCGGTGACCTTCTTCATCTTCCCACATCCATTGGCTGCCTGCCGACAAATACACCGATGCTTGCGCCGTGTCTTCATCGGGCAAGAAGTGAAAGCCTTGCAACAGTATGACCGACTCGTCCTCGCTAGCTGGCAACAACATCGGGCATGGCGGGTCGAGGTTTTCTACCACCCAGCCGGATTCAGAAGCGAGGGAAAAGCGAATCGTTTGCCCTGCGGCGAGCGCCGTTTTTTCATTGGCGACCAGCCGACGGCCATCCAGCAATGTCCCGTTACGGCTGTGATCTGTTATTTCCCAGGTTTTACCATTCCAACGTATCGATGCATGAATTTGCGATACATCGCTATTGCCCAGCACCGTATCGGCGCGCGATGGATTACGACCAAACATATGCAAGCCGCGAAGAAATAACTTTTTATGGGTATTCTCTTCTTTCAAAACCGCCATTACTTACTCCGAACCAATTATCGTTACATGATCACCTGATGCCATACCCACGCATACTATACCGTTTCCTACGGGGGGCGGTTTCATATTTTACAGGCTTGACGAATAAATTCTTACCACAATACGACACTTTCGAGCCATCCAACTATTGCATGAATAACTTGCCAAAATCAACGCAGTGCGCAGCATAACGCATTTAATTGCGCAGGTCAAAGGCATTCGATTTAACTGTGCTTTTTCCAATATGTTTGGTAAGCCAAGCTGGCGTACAATGGGTATTTTCAAACAAAGGAGCACAACATGCATATTCCCAGCATACAAAATCAGGTCAGCCCGGAAGAATGGGCTTTGCGGGTTGATTTGGCCGCCTGCTATCGCTTAGTGGCGCTATACGGTTGGAGTGATTTGGTATTTACCCACATCAGTGCCCGCTTACCCGGCACCGAGCATCACTTTTTAATCAACCCGTATGGTTTAATGTTCGATGAAATCACCGCATCGTCCCTGGTCAAGGTCGATTTACAGTGCAACAAACTGATCGATTCGCCGTTTCCGGTCAATCCGGCGGGCTTTGTCATTCACAGCGCGGTGCATCAGGTGCGTGAAGATGCGCAATGCGTATTGCATACCCACACGCGCTCGGGTGTGGGGGTGAGCGCGCAGCGTTGCGGCATACTCCCAATTTCACAACAATCGACTTTTGTACTGGCGTCTTTGGGCTATCACGATTACGAAGGCGTAGCCTTTCGCGATGAAGAAAAACCCCGTCTGCAAGCCGATTTGGGGCAAGCCAACTTTTTAATGCTGCGCAACCATGGCTTATTAACGGTGGGGAAATCAATTGCGGACGCTTTTCTGCAAATGTATATCTTTGAAACGACGTGCCAGATTCAATTATCGGCGCAAGCCGGGGGCGAGCTGGTGATGGTGAATCCTGCCATTATTGACGGTGTGGCCGAAGCTTCGCGCGTGCAAACTGGTGGCATGGGTGGGGCGTTTGTCTGGCCGTCGTTAATTCGAAAATTGAATCGGATTGATGGTAGTTATCAGACATAAATCCGATCAAAAAACAAATTCAACCAATTGCAATACATTAAGTTGGACGCAAAAAAACAAAAACCCGCGTTCCTACTGTGAGAAACGCGGGTTTTGAGACTTCTTTGGACTTCCCGATACCAAAT
>CAMBDR010000138.1 GCA_945864765.1 Janthinobacterium lividum
TGGCAATTATTATGGCACCTCACGCATCTTGATCGAAAATGATATCGCCAACGGCACCGATGTCTTGCTCGAAATCGATTGGCAAGGCGCACGCCAGGTCAAAAAACGCTTTCCCCACGCCGCCGGCATATTTATCTTGCCGCCCTCCATTGCCGCACTCGAAGAACGTCTCAAAAAGCGCGGCCAGGACGAACCACACGTCATCACACGCCGAACTTTGGCCGCTGGCAGCGAAATTGCGCACGCCCCTGAATTCGAGTATGTTATTATTAACGAAAACTTCGATGTCGCATTGTCTGAAATGAATGCGATTGTTCGAGCAACCCGTTGCCGTTTGCTGCAACAAGCCACACGCAATGCCGCTTTGTTTATACAATTTGGCATACATGTAAATTTAGCATAAGATTGCAACACATTACCAGGAAAAATTATGGCCCGTATCACCGTAGAAGATTGCCTCAAACAAATCCCGAATCGCTTTCAATTGACGCTTTGCGCCACCTATCGCGCACGCCAGTTGTTGCAAGGCCACACACCCAAGGTTGAAGCCAAAGACAAACCAACCGTCACCGCATTACGTGAAATTGCCGCCGGCAAAGTCGGTATTGAGATGTTGAAAAAAGTACCGACCTGAAAACTGCCATTAAATAGAATGAAGTAGACGCCCTTTGCGAACATGACTGAACCATCCTTACCCCCCGGCGTCGCTTCTGTTACTCAGCTTACCCAGAAAATCAGTGAGTACATGACACCTGCAGAAATGCAAAAGGTGCGTGATGCTTACCGTTTTTCTGATCAAAAGCATTTGGGGCAGATTCGTAAATCGGGAGAACCGTATATTTCGCACCCGATTGCGGTGGCGGAGATTTGTGCCGACTGGAAATTGGACGCGCAAGCCATTATGGCGGCCTTGTTGCACGATGTGATGGAAGATCAAGACGTTAAAAAAGACGAATTGATCGAACGCTTCGGTGCCCCGGTCGCCAGTTTGGTGGATGGCCTGTCAAAACTGGAAAAAATCGAATTCCAAAGCCAACTCGAAGCCCAGGCAGAAAATTTCCGCAAAATGCTGCTGGCCATGGCGCGCGATGTGCGGGTGATTTTGATCAAACTGGCTGATCGCTTGCACAATATGCGCACGCTCGATGTGATGGCTCCCGGCAAAAAACACCGCATCGCCAGCGAAACCATGGATGTGTATGTCCCTATCGCGCATCGCCTGGGGCTTAACAATATCTACCGCGAACTGCAAGACCTGTCCTATTCCCACCTCTACCCACTGCGTTACCGCACGCTGGCCAAAGCCGTCAAAGCAGCCCGTGGCAACCGCCGCGCGGTGGTGAGCAAGATTATGGAAGCGGTTAAAACGGTGCTGGACAATGCGGGGATCAAGGCCGAAGTATATGGACGCGAAAAAACCTTGTACGGCATTTATCGTAAGATGAAAACCAAGCACTTATCGTTTTCCCAGGTGCTGGATGTATACGGGTTTCGGGTAGTGGTGGAAAATTTTGCGAATTGTTATGTTGCAATGGGTGTTTTGCATGGTTTGTACAAACCCATGGCCACCAAGTTTAAAGACTATATCGCCATTCCCAAACTCAATGGCTACCAATCACTGCACACCACCCTGATTGGCCCGTATGGCACCCCGGTTGAATTTCAGGTGCGCACCCAGGAAATGCACCGCGTTGCAGAAAGTGGTGTGGCTTCGCATTGGCTATATAAAAACAGCGATGCCGGCCTTTCCGATTTGCAACATCGCACCCATGCCTGGCTACAATCCTTACTCGATATTCAAAAGCAAACCGGGGATTCCGCCGAGTTTTTGGAACATATCAAGGTCGATTTATTTCCCGATTCGGTGTATGTGTTTACGCCTAAATCCAAAATCATCGCGCTGCCGCGTGGTGCCACGCCGATTGATTTTGCCTACAGCATTCATACCGATGTGGGTGACCGCACGGTGGGCGTCAAAATTAATCACGAAGTCGCTCAATTACGTACTGAATTGCATAATGGCGATATCATCGAAATCATCACCCAGGCTGGCTCGCGCCCTACCCCTGCCTGGCTCAGTTTTGTGCGCACGGGCAAAGCACGTTCTGCAATTCGGCATCATTTGCGCTCAATCAGTCCCGCTGAAGCGACTGCCAATGGCCGAGATTTGCTCGATCAGGCGCTGGCAGCGTTAAAAATTGATTCCACCCTGCCCTCAGTGCTGGTGGAAAAATTATTGCAAGAGTCCAAAGCCAAATCGCTCGATGAGATTTATCACGATATTGGCATTGGCCGACGCATGGCCGCCCTGGTGGCACGCCATGTTTTTGGTCTACAGGAAACCGAACCCACCCAGCAGTTGCGCTTTAATTCGGAAAATGAAATTCTGCCCGGCAAGCTGGCACCCATGACCATCTTTGGCAGCGATGGCATGGCGGTGCAGTTGGCCAATTGTTGCCTGCCCATCCCCGGCGACAGCGTGACTGGCCAGCTCAAGCGCGATCAAGCCATCGTGGTACATACCCAGGATTGCAGCACCGCCAAACGCTTACAAGCCAAAGAGCCGGAGCGCTGGATCGAAGTCAGCTGGGGCCATGACCCCGGCCATAATTTTGATTGCCGCATTAAACTGTTAATTGACAATGAACCCGGTGTGCTGGCGCGCGTGGCGGCGGAAATTGGCGAAGGCGGTGCCAATATCAACCATGTGAATATGGACGAAGGCAAAGAAAACGAAATGAGTGAATTGCAATTCACCATTCAAGTGGAAGGCCGGGTTCATTTGGCGCGTATTATCCGCAATGTGCGGCGCGTTGAGGGTGTGGCGCGGGTGGTACGGGAACGCGGCTAAAAAGAAACGGGCACCGTGTGGTGCCCGATGATGGTCGGCTACAAAACAGACCAGACGACATTACGCATGATCAAACACCATCAAACACCATCACGCATAACTGCGCAAACGCAGTGAAAACTCTTCCAGCGCCTGTATGCCCGAGGCTTCCGCACGATGGCACCAATCTTGCAGCTGCTGCAATAATTGCTCGGTACTAAAATTCGAACGCTCCCAAATTTTACCTAACTCAACCCGCATTTCATGCATGGTTTGCAGTACCTGGCTATGTTCAAATAATTCCGACAATTGTTGACGTTGCAAGTCCTCCAACTGGGCTGGTTCGCGCTGCAATAATTTACGCGATGACTTCAAGAAACTGCTTTTCAACGTAGAATTGGCTTTCAATTGGGCCACTTCCACTTGCCAGGTCGCTTTCACCGATTTGGCATATTTGGCCATCACATCATAGCGATTAGCAATCACCGAACGCAGGGTATCGAGATCCGCTTCAGCCTTGCCGGGCTTGAATTTGGGGGCCGGTGCCAAGCGCTTGACCTTGGCCAAGTGGCTGATTTCCATTATGCGAATATACATCCAGCCAATATCGAACTCATACCACTTCGACGATAACTTGGCCGAGGTGCCAAAGGTGTGGTGGTTATTGTGCAACTCTTCACCGCCAATCAAAATACCCCAGGGTACGATATTGGTTGAAGCGTCGGTACAATCATAATTGCGATAGCCCCAATAATGGCCAATGCCATTGATAATGCCCGCCGCCATCACTGGTATCCACATCATTTGTACAGCCCACACAGTTACCCCAATCACGCCAAATAGCAGGACATTGATGAGCAGCATCAATTGGATGCCTTTCCATGAGTATTTGGTGTAGAGATGACGTTCGATCCAGTCATCGGGCGTGCCATGGCCATATTTTTCCATGGTTTCAAGATTCATTGACTCATCACGATACAACTCGGCACCTTCAAACAAGACTTTTTTGATGCCGCGTGTGACGGGGCTATGCGGATCTTCCGGGGTTTCGCATTTGGCATGATGTTTGCGATGAATTGCCGCCCATTCCTTGGTGACTTGCCCTGTGGTGAGCCATAACCAAAAACGGAAAAAATGACTCGGCAAGGCATGCAAATCAAGAGCACGATGCGCTTGATGACGATGCAAGAAAATGGTGACGCTGGCTATCGTAATATGGGTCACAATTGCCGTGTAAATAAACACTTGCCACCCGCTTGCGTTAGTCACGCCATGAATTAAAAAATTGAGGATGGCATCCATCAAGGTACTGAACATTATTCCAGCTCCATATAAGTTATCCGGTCATGCAGTATTGTAGCCGCTTGTGACCAGCAAAGGTAGGGTTTTCCTGAAACCAATTCAAATTTCTTTTTTTGCATCTCAATACAATTCATACCGGGCGCACAACCCCGCTTGGCGTCAACTCCACACCTTGCTCCAGCAAAATCTTAAGCATGGCTTTGTTGACTTTGGACGTAATGCCACCACGCCCGTTTTCGGGGTCGGCAATCCAAAACCCCAGTTCGACTTCCAATCCATCACCACTTACTTTAATCAACATCGCCTCGGGTGCAGGATCAGGCAAAATCCTTGGAATTGGAATGGCGGCCCGTTCAAATAAGGGAAACAATCGATCCAGATCGGCTTTAATTGGCAAGACAATGCGGACACCCAAACGGATAACGCTATTGGATAACGAGAAATTCTGTAGCGCTCCCGAGACCAACATTTCGTTTGGCAATACCGATTCGATGCCATCCAGACCCTGCAAAACGGTGTAGCGCGAATTGATTTGCGTAACTTTACCATAATATTTATCAACTGTAATCATATCGCCGATTTTTAAACTGCGTTCGAATAAAATCACGAATCCGGAGACATAATTACTGGCAATTTTTTGCAAGCCCAAACCCAAGCCGACGCCCAGTGCGCCGCCAAACACCGACAACACGGTTAAATCGATGCCAACCAGGGTCAAGCTGACCAACAAACCCACCAGCACCAACACCGCACGCCCGGTGCGCGCCATGGCCACGCGCACGGATGAATGCATCACTTCCATCGCCATGATGCGTTGTTCCAACACTGCACCGGCCCATAAGGCTACGGTGAGCATCACAAAAGCCGACACCAGGGCTTGTAAAATGGTTTCCAGCGATACTTTATGCTTACCCAAAGGCAAGTAAGTATCTTCCATTAATTGCACCAATTCCGGCCACAAGCCACTGATGTACAACAAACCGCCAACCCACACCACCAGGGCGAACAACTTTTCCATCAGGGTTAAGGTATTGGCGAACTGTGCATCAATCGAAAAAATGCGCCGCACCAGATAAAAGCCAAAGCGCATCAGGGCCAGCGACACCACCAAAGGCACGACAATACGCAACACATTGCCGTGCTGGCCTTTTAAAAACAACTGGCGCGCCAGCATGATGAAAGCCAGGGTCAGCAAGGGCGTGAGCACGCGGGCAAAACTGCCCACGCCCGGCGCGCCAGAACTGGCCACAAACAAGCGACGGACACTACGCGCACCAATCCAACCCAACAATGCACAAAAAGCAATGATTACCAACTGCAACACATTATTAGGGTCGCGCAAGCCAAGTAGCGATTGTATTAAACCATCCATGCGATTCGATCACCCGCTTTTAAGCTGAACCATCAGGCTGAGTTGATGAGGTTGATAACGCCACACGTTCCAACACGGCAGCAAAGAAGCCATCGGTTTGATGCAGATGCGGCATCAGCTTTAAATAGTCATCCATCGCCAATTCGATTTTTTGCTCGGCCAAAACTTGCTTCATCGGGACTAATTGGAAGCCGGGGTGGCTGAGCAAAAACTGGCTGACGATACCTTCATTTTCGGCATCGATCAAGCTACAGGTGGCATACACGATACGCCCACCCACTTTGACCATGCGCGCGGCCCCTGCCAAAATTGAGGCTTGTTTCACATTCAGCTCGGCAATGTCACGCGGCTGTTGTCGCCATTTTACATCAGGGTTGCGGCGCAGGGTGCCCAGGCCGCTACATGGCGCATCCACCAGAACCCGATCTGCCTTGCCAGCCAAGCGCTTGACTTTGGTGTCATTTTCATGCGCAATCAAGACCGGATGCACATTCGACAAACCGCTTTTCGCCAGGCGCGGTTTGAGCTTGGCCAGGCGTTTTTCGGAAATATCAAACGCATATAAACGCCCGGTATTGCGCATTAAAGCGCCCAGGGCCAGGGTTTTGCCACCGGCACCGGCACAAAAATCGACCACCATTTCGCTGCGTTTTGCGCCCACGATCAGTGCCAGCAGTTGGCTACCTTCATCTTGCACTTCAATCGCGCCATCTTTAAACAGGGGCAGATTTTGCAAAGCGGGTTTTTTCAGAATGCGCAAACCCAGTGGTGAAAACGGGGTGGGCGTGCATAGAATTGGCGCTTTGGCCAGTTCTTCGGCCACTTGTTCGCGATTGCTTTTAATGGTATTGACACGCAAATCGAGTGGTGCGGGTTGGTTCAGGGCATCGGACAGGGCCAACATTTGCTCCTGGCCATATTGCGCGATCCACAATTCCAGTAGCCATGCAGGTAAATTGGCGCGTAAATTAATCGACAACAAGCTGCGATCAATTTGCACCATGCGCTCCAGCCAGGCCACTTCGATCTCGGAGAGGCCAGGTATTGCTTCCACGCCCACGGTATCGGCCAAACCCAGCAAAACCAGGCGGCGAATGGTGGCACCGCTGCCCGCTTCGGCAAAATCGGTAAAAAACGAGCGGTAGCGTAGAACGGTATAAATGGCTTCGGCCATCACGCCGCGCTCACGCGAGCCCAGCTTGGGGTGTTCGCGGAAATAGCGCGACAAGGCCCCGTCAGCGGGGGAGGAAAAATTCAATACTTCGCGCAAAGCCAATTCGGCATGCTGTACAACGGCGGGGGCAATTCTCATGATGCATCTTTCAAAGTGGCAGCCAACGGGACAATGTGGGCTACCGGAGGGGCAATGTTTGCTACGGGTGGGACAATGTGCGCTGCCGGAGCGGCAACGTGACTATCTTGATTGGAATGAAACGATGGTTCGGGCTTGACTTCAACCCGACCATCAATCACGCTCAATTGATCGTACACAAACCAGCGTACCGCACGGGGATAGAGTTGATGTTCTTGCTGCAATACCCGCTGGGCCAGGCTATCGGGCGTATCGCCGCTGAACACGGGCACGGCGGCTTGCGCCACAATCGGGCCATGGTCGAGCTGGGCGGTCACGAAATGCACGGTGGCACCATGCAACTTGACGCCCGCCTGCAAGGCTTGCTCGTGCGTATGCAAGCCAACAAAGGACGGCAATAAGGAGGGGTGGATATTCATCAGGCGGTTTTCGTAATGTTCGACGAAGGACGCGCCCAAAATCCGCATAAAACCTGCCAGCACCACCAGATCGGGTTGATAGCCGTCAATCACTTGCTGCAAAGCGGCATCGAAGGCGGCGCGGTTGGGGTAAGCTTTATTGGCGACCACGGCGGTCGCAATCCCTTGCCCGGCAGCAAACTGCAAACCAGCCGCATCAGCTTGATTGCTGACAACAGCGGCAATGCGCGCAGGCCAGGATTCGTTTTGGGCGGCACGCACGATGGCTTCCATATTGCTGCCGCGCCCGGAAATAAGAATAACAATTTTTTTCATAGCGCGCATTGTACAGGTTTGTAGGGCTTTAGTTCAAAGGAAAAAAGTAAGATGATGTGAATAGGCCGCATACAAGAATCAATAACTATCCAAACGAGTAGATTTTGGTATAATTATGACAATCAAATAAATTCGCTGAACGATTTCCATCTAAAAATATTTCCATAAGGCATGGATTTTCAAATAACGCCACTGCAAAGTAGCACATTATAATACGTTACATCTTGTTGCCAGCAAATCGAGCGTATTTGAAAAAAAACGACTACTATACAGTCACTTAACCACAGGAGCATGCAATGAATATTCGAGCCACACTCATCACTTCCGTTTTCGGCCTGGTCGCCGCGTCGGCAGTCAGCGCGGCTGATTTTGAGGATTTCGCAAAAGTCACCAGCGTCACCCCCCAAGTCGAACAAATCAATCGGCCTCGGCAAGAATGCCGCACTGAAATTGTACCCGTACAACGTCAGGTTCAAACCAATCAAGCCAATCAAGCTGGTGCCTCGCATAATACCGGCGCTGCCATCGTGGGTGGCATTGCTGGCGCGCTGATTGGCCGCCAGGTTGGCCATGGCGATGGCCGCTCTGCGGCAACGGCTGCGGGTGCCATCATCGGTGCCATTTCCGGCGACCGAATGGCAAACAATAGCAATGCCCAGGCCGCCACTGAAACCATTACCACCGAGCAAGAAGTTAAACGCTGCCGCATGGTGGATCACTGGGAATCACGCAATACGGGCTACAACGTCACGTATGATTACAAAGGGCGGCAGTACACATCGTTGCTCAGCTATGATCCGGGCACACGTTTGAGGGTGAATGTGGTGGTGACGCCGGCGCAATAAGCCTTAAATTGCACAAAGGCAATGGTCAGGCAAACATCATCAGATGCTTGCCTGACCTGATTGATTTGCCTCACTTGCCGGGTTTATTTCGGTGCTTTGCAGCGCTGAATCCGCGTCCACCTGATCGCTACAATCTGGAACAGGCAAGCGCAAGGTAAAACACGTTCCCACCCCCACTCGCGAACGCACGCTGATGGCACCACGATGCTGCTCCATAATCCCGAACGCCACCGACAAACCCATCCCCATGCCCTGCCCCACCCC
>CAMBDR010000139.1 GCA_945864765.1 Janthinobacterium lividum
GGCCTTGATGGCAAAGAGATGTTGTCGTAGCCAGACGCTCATAAGGCCTCGCTTTTGTGTGGGCGCAATTGCCCTTGTTCCAGATAAATAACGCGTTTGGCGCTGTTGATGACCGGTTCATCATGGGTGGAAATAATACAGGTGACACCTGCTTCATTAAACTTGGTCAGCGCTTCCAGCACACGGGTGGCGGCCGCGCGATCCAGATTGGCGGTCGGTTCATCGGCCAAAATAATTTGTGGCTTGTTCACAATCGCGCGCGCAATCACCACCCGTTGTTGCTCGCCGCCCGAGAGCGAAGGCGGATGTTGCAGCGCCTTACTGATCAAGCCCACTCGCTCCAGCGCGGCGCGTGCGCGTGATTCGGCGTCGGCGGGCGGCGTGCCGGCCACGATTAACGGTAACATCACATTGGCCAGCAAGCTGCGGTCATCCAGCAGGCGCACCTGTTGCAAAATCAAACCCAGATTGCGCCGTAGCAGCGGCAAACCCAGCCCTTTGATCTGGCCGATATCTTGCCCATTGACTAAAATTTTGCCCGAACTGGGGCGCTCCATGGCGGCGATCATTTTTAACAGGGTCGATTTGCCCGCTCCGGATGGCCCCGCCAAAAACACCAATTCGCCGCGTGTGATTTGAAAGGAAATATTCGACAAGGCCACCCCGGCACCCGGATAATCTTTCGATACCTGGCGAAATTCGATCATGGGCGCAGCATGGCTGCCAGCCGGGTTGCCTGCTGCTTTGTCTGGTTCGTTGCCGTTGGGGTTGGGATTGTCTGTCATGGAATGGTTCCGCCAGGGGAGGGTTTAATCGTTGCCCAGCAAGGCATTGACAAATTCGCTGGCGTTAAAGGCTTGCAAGTCTTCAATCTTCTCGCCGACACCAATAAAATAGACTGGAATCGGCCTCACTCGCGCAATCGCCGCCAGAATGCCACCTTTGGCCGTGCCATCGAGCTTGGTAATCACCAGCCCCGTCAATTGCAGTGCATCGTCAAACGCCTTCACTTGCGCCAATGCATTTTGCCCGGTATTGCCATCGATCACGAGTACCAATTCATGCGGCGCACCTTCCATACCTTTGGCGATGACGCGCTTGACCTTTTTCAGCTCTTCCATCAAATGCAGTTGGGTGGGCAAGCGGCCTGCGGTATCGACCATCACCACATCGATATTTTTGGCGCGTGCCGACGCCACCGCATCAAACGCCACTGCCGCCGGGTCGCCCGATTCTTGCGCAATCACCGTCACATTATTGCGCTGGCCCCACACCGTCAATTGCTCGCGCGCGGCCGCGCGGAAGGTGTCGCCCGCCGCCAATAATACCGATTGTTGATGCGCCTGCAAATGCTTGGCCAACTTGCCGATGGTGGTGGTTTTGCCCGCGCCATTGACGCCGGCAATCATCATCACCAAGGGTTGCTGCCGACCCAGCACGAAGGGTTTTTCCAGTGGCGACAATAATTCCAGCAACAGGGTTTTGAGGGCGGTTTTAACCTGCGCGGCTTCCAGTAATTTTTCTTCTTTTACTTTACGCTTCAAGCCTTCGAGCAAAAACTGGGTGGCATCCATGCCCGCATCGGCCATCAGGAGTGCCGCTTCCAGTTCTTCGTATAAGTCATCATCGATTTTCGCACCGACGAATAACAGGCTTAAATTGGCCGAGGTTTTCGCCAAACCCGCTTTAAGGCGCTCAAACCAGGTGCGCTTGGGTGTGGTTTCTGTGGTATTGGGCACCACGGCAGGGGGCGGGTTATCGATGGGTGTCGCAGCGGGCGCAGCGGCGACGGGTGCGGCTTCGGGGGAAAGGGGGAGTGCCAAATCACCCGTGGCGATGGGGGCGCTGCTATCGGGCGTCGTTTTTTTCTTGAAGAAACTAAACATTGTATTTAAATATCATTTTAATAAAGGTTGGACGGCAAAGCAATCTGGCCTTTATTGTAACAGAGGCTGAGCGCTTGGCCGCATATAAACCTCATCCCGGTATCCAATCTTATTGCGTTTTTGTCTGGTATTGCTTACGGTCGCTTTTTTGCATTCTCATTGGCTGGCTCCAGTTGATGCAGCCGTTCATTATAATCGCGATATTGAACAAAAAAGCTTTCGGCTTGTTGCCAATTGTGTTTATCCGATTGTATTTGTCCCAACCGTAAAGCATTGGCCGCCAGGTTTTTCAAGGCGTCGCGAGAATCAGGCATCTTGCGCAATAATTTGAGTAAAATCAGGTTGGATGATTGCAAGGCTTGAATCGCGCTGTCAGGCTTGCCCCGTTTATATTGAACGTCCGCCAGCGTTTGCAGGGTTTGCACGCGTCGGATTAAGGCCGCCTGGCTTAAATTTTCATCGCTGGTCCAGGTAAAATAGTTCAAGGCTTTGGTGTCGATATCATCCAACAAATCCAGGCGCGCCAAAGGGTGTAGTTTATCGGCAATGTCCTTTAGCATAAAGCCGATTAATCCTTCCGCCTCGAATTGCCGTTGTTGCGCCTGACGCTTAGCTGACAGGGCCGACAAGCCCAGTCCAACGGCCAATAAGGCCAGCACCAATATCGTACACAGTACCGCCAGGCGTAAGCGTTTGCGCCAGTGGGTGCGCGCGGTGGAGGCTTTAATCAGCGCCTGTTCCTGGTGGCTCAGCGAAAATTGCGTCAAATTCAGCAGGTCGCATGCTTCATCGAGTTGGCTGCCTTCGGGAATCAATAAATCGGCGTTGTGGCTCGCTTGTTGCCAGCGCGTGGCCAAATCACCAATACGGCCGCGAATTTGCAAGGCATGCCGATGTGTGCCTATCCATTCCACCACGCGTGGCCAACGCCGCAACAGCGCTTCATGGGCCACGCCAAAACCGGGCGCACCATCCACCATTTCGCTCACAAACAGGCGCGATTGAACCAGCGCATTCACCACGACGCGTTCATCTTCACCGTGCAAGGATGACCATGGCGCGCGCCGACTGGTGAGTGCTGCCTGGCTCGACGCGATGGTGCAAACCAGCGATAACACGTGTGGCAGGCAGTGCCGCTGGCTCTCGGACAGGGTGTTAATGACTTGTTCGGCGCGCCGTCCAATTACACCTTCAATGCCGCCTTCAATGCCGCCCAATTGTTGTAATGCCTCAAAGGTCAATACCCGTTCCGGGCTGCGTAAGCGGTATAGCTCGTGCAAGGTGTATTGCAGCAAAGGCAGCGCGTCCGGGTTGCCATTGGCGCTTTCGCACAATACTTCATCCAGTTTCAGATGCGATTGCGGGTTCAGAGCAAAACTCAGATTGGCGGCCAGCGCCGGCAGCCGTATCATTTGCGCCATTTCCGCCTGGGAAGGTGAATTGACATCAAAATGCGCGGCGGCCATTAATATCGGGCAGGCTGCAATTTGCGGGTAAAAATCGTTGCGCGAGGCCAGTAAAACCAGGCAGCTTTGGCTGCGCGCCAATTGCTCCAGAATGTGCAGAAAATGATTGCGCTCGTCAATGGCAATTTGTTCAGAATTGAAAATGGCTTCAAAACGATCAATAAAAATGGCATGGCGCGGTGTCGGGCTTGGTTTGCAGTGCGTCAGGCTTTGCTGCAAGATCGTGATCGCTTGATCGATATTATTTTCCAGTAACTGGCCCAGACTGGTGGCGCTATGATTGGTAAAAACCATTTTTTGCGCCACCTCCAAATCCAATACCAGGCCACCCAGCGTGGTCAATAAAGAATGCTCGCCTTTTTCAGCCAGATCAAAACTGGCGCTTGAAATAAGCTGTAAGGTGGTGGATTGGTGGCTTAATATCGGCAATAAACCTGCCCGTATTAATGAGGTTTTACCCGATCCGCTTGGCCCTAAAACCAGAATTAATTCAGCCAGATTTGCGTTTGAATGTTCGCTTGAATTTGCAGCCTGAATCTGGTTTTCAATAATCTGCCTGAGTTTAAAGGTCGCGTCACTGCGGCCAAAGAACACGGCGGCATGTTTTTCATCAAAAGCTTGTAAGCCGCGAAATGGCGATTCATTTAGCCAAGTGCCTGCCTGTGCCTTTCGAGAATAATCAAATTGTACTGGCGCAATGGTGCGATAACCGCGTTTGCGAATCGTTTCGATATATTGCGATGCGGTGCTGCTGTCGCCCAATAAGCGGCGTATTTGGGCAATCACCTTATGTACCGGATTATCGCCATGGATGGCACCGCCCCAGCAGCGTTCCAGTAATTCATCGGCGCTAATAATTGTGTTGGCTTGTTGGCAAAGGGTCACCAGCACATCCATTGCGCGTGGCTCCATTTGGCGTTGCGTCTGGCCATCGCTAATGGTGTTGTCGCCCGGATTGACGCGCCATGCGCCAAATTGAAATTGTGTTGTTTTCATGTGTGATCAATAACATTTTTTGGATATGAAACCAATCGCTATGATGTGCTTGTTTCAATGCCTGGTCGGGGTGATGGCGCTAGCAGGTTCCCGGCAGGTCTGAACGGCCTGTTTGTTCTACAGTTTAACCCATGAACGCAATCGTGGTAGTGAGATTCGGGGAAGTGGCTGGTGGCGCAAATTGCCTGCCTTGCCATTGTCAGCAGTGCCAGCAGTGCCGCGTCGTTTTTTTCATATGTTTTTGACAATAAAACAGGAGTTGTGTCATGACCGTTTTAGACCCTATGATTGAAACCAAGGCCGCGCTCATTCATAATGCCTTGGCACAGTCGGCGATTTCTGCCGAAGAAATTAATGACGCACTGGATAAAATGTTAGCGAGTGATGTTTTCAGGCGTGCCCGGCGCATGTGTCGCTTATTGCGTTATTTGGTTGCGCAAAGTATGTGTGGGCATACGCGGGAAATGTGTGAATATGCGATTGGTCTGGAAGTATTTGACCGTGACCCGGCGAGTTATTATCCGGGAGAAGACCCGGTAGTACGGGTGCAAGTGGGGCGCTTGCGGGAGCGCTTAAAGGAATATTATGCCAATAAGGTATTGGATGTGAAAATCCAATTTTCCATTCCATTGGGTAATTATTGCCTGCAAATTCAACGCCGCATGAATGAATCAAGCGAATCATCGCCGCAGATTTTAATTGCGTTTTCGCCGATGCAAACTATTTCCGATGATATTGCCGGGCGGGCTTTTGCCAAGGGCTTGAATGAGGATTTAAGCTATCATTTATATCGGAAATTCGGTTCGCAATTGGTTTCTGCTGCTGCGTTGCTGGATATGGCAAAGGGCAGGCTGGCTAACGAATATGAACAATCCGGGGTGTTATTGGCTTATATTTTGGAAGGCGGCATTCAAGTGGCGCACGGGGGTGTGAAAGTGAATGCGCGCTTGATGGATATTTATACGCATACCATTATTTGGTCGGAGCAATATATTGAAAATGCCGGGATCAGTTTGCAATTGCAAGAGCAATTTGCGGCGCGGATTGGGCAGGATGTGAAGCAATATGTGACTTTGGCTTCGGCGCGTGGGGTGAGTTAGAATCCGCATCATTCGATTCCACATCCAGGTTGCAAGGAAGAGCTTACTGCAATTGTCAGGTAAGGCTGCGCGCCATGTTATATTGACGGCCTGATTTGTACCCCTTCCCCCATTTGCCAAACACAAAAGGAAAAAACCATGGACGCGCAAGAATTTCGTCGCCTCGGACATCAACTGATAGACTGGGTAGCCGACTATCGGGAAGGCATCGAACGCCATCCGGTCATGAGCCAGGTTACCCCCGGCTCCATCCGTGCTACCTTTACACCCGAGCCGCCGCAACAAGGGCAGGGCATGGATCAGGCTTTACTGTCGCTGGAACGCGACATTTTGCCCGGCATTACTCATTGGAATCACCCGGCGTTTTTTGCCTATTTCCCCTCCATCACCAGCTACCCTTCCATTCTGGCCGATCTGGTGACAGCCGGTCTGGGCGCGCAAGGCTTAAACTGGCAAGCCAGCCCGGCTGCCGCCGAAGTGGAAGAAGTGGTGATGGACTGGTTGCGCCAAATGTTGGGTTTAAGCCCGGCATTTAGCGGCGTGATTCATGATACGGCCAGTACCGCCACCCTGTGCGCCTTGCTGTGCGCACGCGAAAAAGGCTCCCACTTTTCTCAGAACGGCCCCGGCCTGCAAGGCGCTAGCGCACCCTTGGTGGTGTATTCCAGCAATCAGGCCCATAGTTCCATCGAAAAGGCGGCATTGCTGGCCGGGTTTGGCAAACACCATTTGCGCCTGATCGACACCGATTCCCAACACGCATTGCGGCTTGATCTGCTGGAACAAGCCATTGCCGCCGACTTGGCTGCGGGCTTGCAGCCGTGCGCACTGGTGGGTTGCGTTGGCACCACCGGCACCACGGCGGTAGACCCCTTGCCCGCCATGGCCGCACTGGCACAAAAACACGGGCTTTGGTTTCATGTGGATGCCGCCATGGCGGGCACGGCCATGTTGTTGCCTGAATGCAGGCACATTTGGGAGGGCGTCGAAAATGCCGATTCGCTGATCATTAATCCGCATAAATGGATGGGCGTTGGCTTTGATTTTGCCGCCTACTTCGTGCGTGATCCGGAGCATCTGATTCGCGTCATGAGCACCAACCCCAGCTATCTGCAGACAACGCAAGACAGCCAGGTTAAAAATTACCGTGACTGGCATATTCAACTGGGTCGGCGTTTCCGCGCACTCAAGCTGTGGTTTGTGTTGGCCGATCAGGGCGTGACAGGTATTCAGGCGCGCTTGCGGCGTGACCTGGACAACGCGCAATGGTTCAAGGCCCAGCTTGAGGCGGCGGCGGATTGGGAAATCATGGCACCGGTGCCATTTCAAACCGTCTGCATCCGCCACGTGCCGCCATCGCTCAAGGCTGATCTGGCCGCGCTCAATGCGCACAATCTGGCCATTGCCACCAGCATCAACCAATCAGGCCAAGCCTACCTTACCCCTTCAATGCTAAAAGGCCAGCAAATTTTGCGTGTCAGCATCGGCTCCGAGCCGACTGAGCGGCAGCATGTTCAGGCTTTGTGGGATCAATTGCGCTCGGTTGCATCCGGCAGCAGCGTCGGGTAGCATCGCAATGGACACCCACTCAAACACCACTCACTGCAGCATGGTGTTGCTGCAAGCGCACCAGCTTGAGGCCATGGCCGCATTGCTGGGTGCGGCGTTTTCGCAACACGAAGCCCCGGCGCGGGCGGTGGGCCAGACCCATGCCGAGATTGCCAATATGGTGCGCTCGCTCGGTGCCAAAGCCGTGGCCGGGCAATTGACCATGGTGGCACTCAACCCCGCTGGTGAAATGTTGGGGGTGGTGCTGGCCGATGATTTTGCCTGCCCACCGGAGCAGGACCTGGCTACGGTGTGCCCCTCGTTTGCACCCATTGGCGCGCTGTTGGATGCGCTCGATAACGATTACCGGGCCGGAAAGCAGATTGTACCGGGGCAGATTGTGCATCTGTTCATGATCGGCGTAGCCCACCATGCCAATGGACTCGGTCTGGCACAAAAGCTGATTCGCGCCACCCTTGCCAATGCCGGGGCGCGCGGCTACCGGGTTGCGTTGGCGGAAGCCACGGGCGCTGCGTCACAGCATGTGTTGGGCAAGCTGGGGTTTTTGCCCGTGCGGCAAATTGAATACCAGAATTTTGTTTTCCACGGGAAAACCCCGTTTGCGGGCATTACCGAAGTGCCCGCTGTGGTATTGATGGAATGTGTCGATTTGCCAGCGCCAGTTAAGTGGCCCGGATAAATATTTTGGGTTATCATGCACAGAATTTGGTAATTTTAAACCTTTCAATGGATAACGATGATGTATTCAAGTAAAGTTTTGCATTTGCCCAGGTTTTGGCAGCATGCAGCGCAGGGCACGCTGGAATCGGATTTGTTATCGCCCCCCGTGGCTCCACCAGTCAACCAGACCCTCCTTGCGCGCTTTCAGGCTGGCAGCCCGAGCCAGCCCGCGCCCACCCATGCCGCAGGCTCCCATGAGATTGTGGAACCACGCACCCTGTACTGGTTTCGCTGGGTCAGTGGGCATCAGACATCGTTTTTGATTTGGACGTTTTTATTGTTGCATATCAAGCAATATCAGGCCGGCGCGTGTAGTATGGCCAGCCTGGAAAAAACCGCATCGGCATTGTTTAAACTGTATTCCGGCATCCTGGTGTACACCGCATCGACCTCAATCGACGTGTATCAACAAATCATTCGCCCTTTCATGATGACTTACCATCCGGGCTTTTCCGGCAGTTGGGCTTGTGATTATGCGCGGCTCAAAGAGACCATGCGCCAGTCGTTGATGCGCGAAGGTGGCTCCGGCAAACTCAGCCGTGCGTATATGGCCACCAACCAAATTCATGGCAAAATCGGCAAGCGGCTGGTGGGTCATTCGCCTTCATTAAATAAATTGGCAAAACAGGCCAAGGCCAGTCAAACCCATGCCAACACATCGGCGCAACACGTGGCCACACCTGCACCCGATGCGGATCTGGCATTTATCTTTGATGCCTTTTTTCTGGTGCAACGCAGCCCGGTTGGCTACGCCGATTTACTCAATCAACTGGTAAGCCGGCTGTCCGCCATTTTGGATGATTACCATCAACATGGTTTTCAACTCGGGCACCCCGGCGAAAGCCCGACCTTTTTGGCTGGACAGCACGATGTATGGGATCATTTGCCGCGTCATGCTCTC
>CAMBDR010000140.1 GCA_945864765.1 Janthinobacterium lividum
ATGACGCAGCAAATCGCGCCCGGATCGCCTTGGAAGAAGAGATTCAGCAATTAACACAAGCGCAGGCGCGCCTCGAAAAAGAACGAAATGGACTGCGGGCAGGTATTTCTGAGGTAGATCGCCGTCGTATGGTGAACCGAATTGAGATATTGGGTATTGCGCGAGATCGTGTCGCTGGCGAGATCGTGGAACATCTGCCACCCGAATCGCCATGGCTTGGAAATCTTGCATTGGTTCGAACTGCTTTTACGGCGATTGCGGCACATTTGCCTGTTGATGCCGACTCAGCTTTGGTGGATCGCCTGTACCATAAATTGCCTGTTGAATTGGTTCGGCGTTTAGCAGCACAGTGTCCGCCAATTCCCTTAGATGCCGAGCAGCAGAAACGATTTGTGTTTGATGTTCAGGATGCCCTCGCCGATATTGGTGTGGTCAAAAAAACAAATGGTGACCCGCTGTTTGCTTCGTTAAGCCCTCGTCAAATTAAATCTTTACACAATCGTTTTTTGATCTGGGCCGAGAAGGGCGGTGAGCTTGCCTCCGCGCATGCGCAACGCTTGCGCGCCATGCGCCAAATGGCAGGCGAACAGCAGCAGATTCAACGGGATTTGGATGAGGCGGAGGTCGCTACCGATGATGCAAGGCAACGATTTGAGATTTTAACCCAGGAAATTAGCCCATTGACGACGAGGTCATCAGCGTGTATCGCACAGTGTGCCAGACACAAGTTAGTGGAAGAGCGGGCGTTAAAGGAAATTTCAAGTGCGAACGAAGTTTTGCGTAATCTGGAATTTCAATATCGCGACATAGCGTCCAACAATCAGGCGGCCCAACTTGGCATCAAGGCGAAGCAGGCACTCCAGTATTACTTGCAACAACGCCGTGCGCAGATTCGCAGTGAGGTAGAAGAACGACTAAACAAACGGATTGGTATGCTTTTTGGGCACAACCAACTTATCAAGTCAGTTGCGCTCGACGAGCAATTTCATATGACTTACTTTGATGTGCGAGATGGCCTTGTGGCACGAGCGAGTATCTCCGCCGGAATGCGGCAACTCGTCGCCATGGCGATGTTATGGGCCCTTAAGGACTTGGCAGATCGGCCTTTACCCGTATTCATTGACACGCCATTGGGCCGAATTGATCAGGAGAATCGTGCGCTATTAATGTCTGAGTATTTTCCTCAAGCGGGTAACCCGTTTGTTCTTTTGCCGACCAATAGTGAGTTTGCAGCAGAAGATTATCTCGCGTTGGCCAGAAACATTGCCAAACGGTATGAAATCAGGAATGAGGGCGGCTTGGGCGCGACAATTGTTGAGCTCAAGCCTGATCATCGCAGCACAGGGCATCGTTTATGAGTAAGCTTTATTTCACCTTGGACGAGCGCGATTTTTTTGATCGCGTCCGTGTTCATGGCCTCCTTCGGCCAAAAATGCCTTGCTGGCCAATTGTGCGCTTTGCCCTTACACAATCGATCCGGCTTGACTCACTGCCCGACGAACATTATGGCGTACCTCCAGATCGTGGTAACGAGCTTGAACTTGAGCAAATTACCGGCTTTGGTAAGGAAGCGTCCGAAAATTACGATGATGAAATGCGCTTCTTGCTTTCAGTGCATCATCAAGAGAATCTTTTTGAAGATAGCGAACGCTATGTCGAACTGCTTCAACGTCATGCGCGGCGCGGAATAGAATTCATGATGGCCGCATGGCAGCCGGGAAGAAGTTTTCATGATTACTTGCTTGATGAGCTTTATGTTGACGCAGCCGATAGTCAACAATCGGCAGGAAAGATGCCGCGCAACCTGGATTTCTCGGCGTTGTCGCAAGGCCTTAGCCAGATTGGTGTAACCGCAGCGCCTGCTGGGGCGGACAAGGAAGGGCCGCGCTTAAATCGATTTAGCCTAACCTTAGCCAGTGTTGACGATTACGACCGCTTGAGCAAAGGTTTGGACGATTTGGCTTTTGCCATGGGGGTGGGCAATGGGGGCATCAGCCTGGTAAGAGATCAAGGCGAACGGCGCGTTATTGTTGAGGTGCCCAGACCCAGTGCTACTTGGCATGATGTTACCTGGAACAGCGTTCGCGTAGCGCTTGCTGATCGCCAGGGCTTGCTACCAGTTTGCCCAGGTGTTGATGTTCTTGGGCAACCATTTATCTTTGATCTTGCCGAGGCCCCGCATCTATTTATTGCCGGGGCGACTGGTAGCGGCAAGAGTGTTTGCTTGAATGCATTGTTGTTGTCGATGCTGGTTTTACATCGCCCGCCAGAGTTCGTGCTGATCGACCCCAAGGGAGTGGATTTTGTGGGTTACGACGGTTGTGCGCGCTTGCGTGGCGGCAAAGTCATCACTGACATGGCTGCGGCGGGGGGCATTTTGCGCGCGCTTGACAAGGAGGTGGATGACCGCCAAAAGGTGTTGCGAGAGTATGGCGCACGGAACTTGGCGGAGGCACAGGCAAATGGCGCATCATTGGAACGAATCGTCGTTGTAATTGATGAACTGGCTGACTTCATGCAGGGGAAAAGTGGCGCAGCGGAACCGCTGATTCGTTTGGCACAGAAGGGACGGGCTATGGGAATGCATTTGATTCTGGGAAGCCAACGCCCCGAGGTTGCTACATTCCCAGGATTGTTAAGAGCCAACATCCCGGGCAGGATCGCCCTTACCGTTCAGAAAGCGGCGAATTCGCGGTTCATTCTTGATGAAGTGGGCGCGGAAAAATTGCTGATGCGAGGGGATATGCTGATTAAATTGGTCGGCAAGGCGAGTCAGCGTGCGCATGGCGTGCGCATCGACCCTGCCGACATCCGTGCAGTTGTTATGGAGGTAAATCGAAAATGAGTACCAAATTGAGACCGACGCGTTTCCAATTGGCGGGCATGACGTTGCTGGATGTGGGCGCGCTGCGCGGCGTTACCAATTTTAATCTGATGAACACCGATGGCAAGCCTACCAATATTTACCTGATCATGGGGCCGAACGGCGCAGGTAAGACCACTATTTTGGAAGCCATTTATACCGCGATGCACTTGCTGGATGCCCGTGAGCATGTTTGCGTCGGAATGGATGCAATTGATCTCCAAGGAGGTGGGCTGCAATTGGATGCATTGGTTACATTGGATGATGGTGCGCGCTCTCGCCCCTATGTGTTGTCCATCGTTGCTGGTGAATCTGGTCTGTTACGCTATTGGACGGAAGAGCAGCTTGCCGGCGTCGGTGCGGACAGCCAGATCATGCTGGTCTACAAGCGGCGCGATAACGATTCGGTGGTGACGCGCTCGGCAGAGTCCCATCCTGAAGCAATCAGTTTTTCTGAGGCGATACTGGAAGCGCTTGGCGAGCACCCAAAGGCCCTGTTCGATATCGGGAATGGTTTTCCAACCGTCCTTTACTTTCCTTCTGATCGTGGTATCCACCGCCCGCCAGAGAGTGATCGCACTGTCACGCGACCGGCCGGTTTAGGTTACCAGGCGGCACACCGCTTTGATGCAGACGGCGCGACTTGGGCGGCCTCAATCGACAACCTTTTCGTGTGGTTCGCATGGCTTGGCGATGTGCGAGAAGAGCAATGCCGAGAGCTCGTCAATAAGCTCATTTTTCGGAAACAGAAGTCCCTTATGCCTGTGGATCGGCCCACTTTGACGGTGCCGGTGGAGGTGGAGGACGGTTCCACTCACAGGTTGGACCAGTTGAGCAGCGGAGAAAGGCAGTTGGTTCAGTTGGTGGTACGCGTCGCGAGCCATATGACGGGTTCGACAATTGTCCTGATTGATGAGACCGAGCAGCACTTGCATTTAGTGATGCGCCGTCGCCTCATCAATATTATCAAGCAATGGGCGTGCGACTACGAGGGTATGGGCTTCATTCTTACCTCCCACCAAGCCGATTCCATGCGCATGCTTGCACCCAAACTTCAGGAACCAGGCTTGGTTAAGGGGGGCTGCCTGGTAAAACCAAAATTCAGGTCGCCACATGAGCAATAATATCGCTTCCTTTGATGAATTTGACACTGACCAACAGATCGAAGCACACCAAGCGTGTTTGGTACGGGTGATTTTGGAAGGAAAAACTGATGTCGAATTGTTTAGCCGATTTTGGTTCCAAAGTTTACAGGAAACCTTTCTTTTCATCGAGGCGAGTAGGTTAGGGGCTGGTGCTGGCTGCACTGGTGTAGAAGCCGCTGTGCTTCATAGCCGCACCGTGGATCGCATTTCGGCAGTTGGTATTGTGGATAAAGACACACTTTTCAGGAGCCGTGAATGGGCACGCGTGTTTAGCTTACCCGATGCCGAAATTCCAGCAGATTGGGATGATGCCTTAATTTATATTACATCGCGGTGGGAGGTTGAAGCTTATTTGCTTGAACCAGATCACCTCGAACCTTGGGTTACTGTGGAACATAAGAACCCGCCAGCTTCGCTGGCTGAAGCAATGCAAGCACTGGCCAAGACACTCGATGCCTGCGAGCTCGTATTGCGTATGGCACCATTTTTGGCTTCTCAGCATGAGGTGGGTAAAAAAATCAAGCCCAAATTCCTTCATGATCAACCTGAGCAGCAAATTCTAAATATTTGTCGTGACCAAATAGAAGCATCAGATGTTATAGCCAGAACAGTCGCTGGCCAAGTTCAAGCATTAATCGATACTATCATCGCCAGTCAGCCAAATGAGGGGGTAGAACGGCTCCCATTTCTTCTTCGTTACGTGGACACGAAGCGGCTGCTCTTTCGACTTGCTCATGTATTGAATATGCGAGGCGATCCCAATTGGGTGGCCTTGGCGCAGCATATGAAGCTTGTTGGTCGGCGACCTGTTGAACTTGAGCAAGTGCTGCGGTCAGTTGAGGCCGCTCCCCCTATGGCAAACTGATATGGGGTAGGCTTTTCAACAGGCTTAATGGCAGTAATACCCGGAAACAACTGCCACCGCCAGTGTTGGCCAGGCAGTGTACGCTACCGCCGTGCTGCTGCGCAATTTGGCGCACCAAACTTAAACCCAGACCCACGCCGCCTGCGCGTTCGCTGCTGCCGGGCAGGCGGTAAAAGGCATCGAAGATGGCTTCACGTTGTGATTCGGGGATGCCCGGGCCGTGGTCGAGCACATCCAGTTGCAGTTGCGCGCCGCTGCCAGGGTTGCCGGGGTGGTTCGGCTCGCCGGGTTTGCCAGGGTGGTTGGCTTGGCTCAGTTTTACTTCAATCGGGCTACCCGCACCGTAGCGCCTGGCGTTTTCCAGTAAATTGCGCACCAGTCGGCGCATTAATTTTGCATCGCATGCCAGCGTTTGCGCGGGTGCATAGAGGCTCGCTTGCACGCGCGCGCATTCTTCGGCCAACAGGGCGGTAAAATCAATGGGCTTGATATCGAGTGCGCTGTTGCTGCCTGCATCCAGCCGGCTCGACAGCAAAATTTCATCGATCAATTGATCCAGTTCGACGATGTTTTGCTTGAGTTCATCTGCGATGGGCCCCTGGTTTTGGGTATCGAGCAATTCCACCGCCATGCGGATGCGTGCCAGCGGCGAGCGCAATTCGTGGGAAGCATTGGCCAGTAAGGTTTTTTGCGCGGCCACCAGGTTTTCGATGCGCTGCGCGGCGTGGTTAAAGCTTGCGCCCAGGCTGGCAATTTCATCTTTACCTTCGATTTGGATACGGCTGGCCAACTGGCCACGGCCAAAGTTGTCTACCGTGTGTTGGAGCTGTTCCAGGCGTCGGGTTAGCCTGCGCACGATGGGGTAGGCTGCCAAGGCAATGGTGAGGGTGATCAACAGCAAAGTCCAGCCCAGTGGAAAGTGGATGCGATTGAGTTTGCGGCTGTTTCTGGCCACCAGCCAACGTCCGTCCGTGAGTTTTAAGCTTAGGTTAGCGTGGTTGAGCAAAACCGTGCCGCCGCCTTGCGCCTCTGTTGGCAGCGGCAATACGCTGGCACCCACGCTGGTAATGAGTTGGCCTTGCGGGTTGTACAGGGTCAGATCCACTTTGAGCCTTTGATGCCAGCGCAGCAGGGTGGCGCGGTGCTCGCTGACGGGTTGGCTGGATGGCGGCAAGGCTTCGGCCACGAATTCGTTGAGCACCATCAAACTTTCTTTGATGGGTTCACTGTCGGCGGTGATATGTGCGGCAATCGCAAACAGCAGGGCGGCAATCAACAGGCTGCCCAGCATGGCGGAGAAAATGCGCAAATACAGGCGGTTATTCCAGCGCAACCCGCTGCCGGGCTGGCTCTGGGCTGGTGCAGCAGTCACTTTGGGCGCGAAATCAGGCATCTTGTACTTTCGTAAAAACATAACCCGCGCCACGCACGGTGATGATGCGTTTCGGGTTTTTCGGGTCGTCTTCCAGGTTGGCGCGCAAACGCCCGATATGCACGTCAATCGAGCGATCAAAGGCATCGAGCGTGCCGCCCTTGCTGGCATTGACTGCTTCAAACAAGGCTTCGCGCGAGAGCACGCGCCCGGCGCGCTCGGCCATGGCCAGCAATAAATCGAATTGATAGGCCGTGAGGGTGCGCTCTATCCCGTCCAGCTTGACGCTACGTGCCGAGCTGTCAATTTCCAGCCTGCCAAAGCGTAGTGGGGCGGCCTCGACAGAGGTTGATGAGCTTGGTGAGGTTGATGAGCTTGGTGAGCTTGCCGTGGTTGCCGCAGTTGCCGCAGTTGCATGGCTACCCATGGGTGGGCGGCGCAGCACCGCGCGCAGGCGCGCCAGTAGCTCGCGTGGTTCAAACGGCTTGGGTAGATAATCATCCGCGCCCAATTCCAGCCCCAGCACCCGGTCCATTGGGTCGCCCTTGGCGGTCAGCATCACGATAGGGGTTTGCCCCAGCACTGGCCCCATGCTGCGGATTTGGCGGCACACATCCAGCCCATCGGCATCGGGCAGCATCAAGTCGAGTAAGACCAGGGCTGGTTCAATTTGGCGTAGCAGCGCCAAGCCCTGCTGTGCGTTTTCTGCCAGGCTGACCTGAAAGCCATTTTGCCCAAGCCAGGTGGCGACCATATTGGCCAGACGTTGGTCGTCTTCTATCATGAGCAAATGGGGTTTCATCGTGGTTTCGTCGTTTCGTCGTTTTGGCGTTTAGCTGCGCCGTTTTTCCAATTGTTCCGCCAATTTTACACGTTGTTCGGGCGTGAGGATGTCGGCGCAGTCCAGTACGGCCTGTAAAATTCGTTTGGAGGCGGTATCGACCAGGCGCATTTCTTCTTGCCGCCATTGCTCCATGGCATTGCGGTCGAGCGTGGGTTGTTGCAATAGCGTTTTGACTTGACCTTTGAGCACCTTGTTTTGCTCGTGGATGGGGCGTAAATCCTGCACCGCCGCTTTTACAATCGTGTTCAGGCTGGCTTTTTGTTGCGCGCTGCCATCGGGCACCACGTGGTCCACCACTTTTTCGATGACGCGGTTCATAATCACACTGTCGTTCAAGAAGCTCTCCACCGACATGCCGTGGTGGTGGCGCTTAAATTCCGGGCGATGATTATCTTCTGCCATGCTGATGCCGGTAATACCTAATCCGCCGATTAAAGCCAGGCTGGCAGTGCCGATGATCCAGTGTTTGCGCAAGTTAACAAATTTCATGGTGATTTCCTTTTTGTGGTTTGGATTCGATTTGGGTTTGATTTGGATTTGATCTGCATCCGGATTTGTTGAATGCATGGTGGTACTATACCGGGCGTGTTTTGCTGGCGTGTGTGCGGCAGGTAAAGTTTTGTAAAGTTGGTGCGAAGAAATTGAGAGGATGAAATCATGATGCAAGCAGGTGCGTTGAATGGAATTAAGGTGTTGGAGTTGGGTACGCTGATTGCCGGCCCGTTTTGTGCGCGGATATTGGCTGAATTTGGTGCCGACGTGATCAAGGTGGAAAGCCCGGAAGGCGGCGACCCGCTGCGCCAGTGGCGCGTGTTGAAAGACGGCACCTCGCTATGGTGGGCGGTGCAGGCGCGCAACAAAAAAAGTCTCACCTTGAATATGAAGAGCGAGCAAGGCCAGGCGATAGCGCGCCAGTTGGCGCTGGAAGCGGACATCATCATCGAAAATTATCGCCCCGGCGTGTTGGAAAAATGGGGCATTGGGTATGAGCAATTGGCGGCGATTAAGCCATCGACGATTATGGTGCGCCTGTCGGGCTATGGGCAAACCGGGCCGATGAAAGATTTGCCGGGTTTTGGCGCGGTGGGCGAATCGATGGGCGGCTTGCGCTATGTATCGGGCCACCCGGATCGGCCCCCGGTGCGGGTAGGGATTTCGATTGGTGAGTCGGTGGCGGCCCTGCATGGTGTGATCGGCGCGATGATGGCGCTGCGGCATCGGGATGCCACCGGTGGGCGCGAGCAAGGGCAGGGGCAAATGGTGGATGTGGCCTTGTATGAAGCGGTGTTTAACATGATGGAGTCGCTGGTGCCCGAGTACGACCACGCGGGTGTGGTACGCGAGCGCACCGGCGGCGCGTTGCCGGGGATTGTGCCGTCCAACACCTACACCACCGGCGATGGTATCGCAGCAACGACGCGTCCCTGTTGCAGCAGCACGGCGTCCTCAGGACCGCCCGTCCCGCCGGGAGGCATGAGGCGCACCTG
>CAMBDR010000141.1 GCA_945864765.1 Janthinobacterium lividum
TGGCGCAAGATGAACTGGTGCATACCCACCCTGATGTGGCCCTGGCTTTGTTGGAACAGGCCTTGCAAGCGGAACGCAAGAGCGTCCGCGCCAGTATTTTGATGGGCGATGCGCAATTGGCCAAGGGCGAACAGGAAGAAGCTTTGCTCAGTTGGCGGCGGGTGGAACAACAAAGCGTGCCGCATGTGGCCTTGGTGGCGCAACGCCTGATGGATGGCTATAAAAGTGTCGGGCGCGCGCAAGAGGGGGTGAATTTGCTGAAGTCGTATATGTCCGAAGCCTCATCGATTGACTTGTTGGAAGTGGTGTTTCAGGCTGTGGTGGAATTGGACGGGGTGGAAGCGGCCCACCTGTTGGTGACCACCGAATTACGCCGCACCCCCACTTTATTGGGGCTGGATAAATTGCTCGAAGTGCGCCTGATGGATGCCTCGCCACATCTGTGGCAAGAATTGTCGTTGGTGAAAAATCTGGTACATGGCTATACCCAAAAGCTGGCGCGTTATGAATGCAGTCATTGCGGGTTTAAAGCGCGCCAGTTTTATTGGCATTGCCCTGGTTGTAATAAATGGGAAACCTACCCGCCGCGACGCACGGAAGAATTGAATGTAATGGCGTAAATATGTGCAATTTGTTGCAGTTTGAACTCCGTGCTGCCACTGGATTCCCGCCTACGCGGGAATGACGATGCCAGCGGCTGAGCAGTTACTAACTAGTGGCATAAATAATGACAGAAGCGATGGAAAACCCATGAAAATAACGATAATTGGCACTGGCTACGTTGGCTTGGTAACGGGGGCCTGTTTGGCCGATGTGGGCAATGATGTGTTTTGCCTCGATTTGGATCAAGGTAAAATTGATTTACTCAATAACGGCGGCATGCCGATCCATGAACCGGGCCTGGATTTGGTGGTGGCGCGCAATATAGCCGCCGGGCGTTTGCGTTTTTCTACCGATATTGCCCAAAGTGTGGCCCATGGTGAGGTGCAATTTATTGCCGTGGGCACGCCGCCGGACGAAGATGGCTCGGCCGATTTGCAATACGTGTTGGCCGCCGTTAAAAACATTGGCCGCCATATGCAAAATTTTAAAGTGGTGGTGAATAAATCCACCGTGCCAGTGGGCACCGGCGCGCGAGTGCAGGAAGCGATTCAGGCTGAACTGGATGCGCGCGATGTGCGCACCAAGTTTTCGGTGGTGTCCAACCCCGAATTTTTGAAAGAAGGGGCGGCGGTAGACGACTTTATGCGGCCTGATCGCATCGTCATTGGCACCGATAAAAGCGCGGAAGGGCAGCATGCGCGCGCCATCATGAAGGCCTTGTACCTGCCGTTTAATCGCGAGCAAGAAGGCGTGGTGTGGACCGATGTGCGCTCGGCCGAATTAACCAAATATGCCGCCAATGCCATGCTGGCCACGCGTATTTCGTTCATGAATGAATTGGCCAATTTGGCCGAACTGGTGGGAGCCGATATTGAAGCGGTGCGCTATGGCATCGGTTCTGATCCGCGCATTGGCCATGGCTTTTTAATGGCCGGTTGCGGTTATGGTGGTTCGTGTTTCCCCAAAGACGTGCAAGCTTTGGTGCGCACCGCTGCCGAATATGCGGTGCCCTTGCCGATTTTGCAGGCGGTGGAGCAGGTCAATGCCGAGCAAAAGCAATTGCTGGCGAAAAAAATCATCCAGCGCTTTGGCCCGGATTTGCGCGGCAAGCATTTTGCGCTGTGGGGTTTGGCATTCAAACCGAATACCGATGATATGCGCGAAGCCCCGGCGCGGGTATTGATTCGCAGCCTGCTCGAAGCAGGGGCCAGCGTGAGCGCCTATGATCCGGTGGCAATGGATGAAGCCAAACGGGTGTTTCAGCATGATCTGGCCGATCTGCCCGTCGGTAGTAGCAACCTGCAATTTGCCAGTAGCGCCGAAGCTGCTTTGCATGATGCCATTGCGCTGGTGATTGTGACCGAATGGGCGGTTTTCCGCAGCCCGGATCTGGAACGGATGAAGGCAAGTTTGCGCGAAGCAATTATTTTTGACGGGCGCAATTTGTTTGACCCGGAAACCATGGCCGAAGCCGGTTTTGAGTATTTTGGTATTGGCCGCACCCAATTGGTGACGCGCTAATGGTCATGTAAATCGAGTTGGAAATCGAGTTGGAAATCGCGTTGGAAATCGAAGGGAGGTTGGTTTGAAGCCAGAAGTGTATTCCGAATTGTTTGATCAGGTTGCCAAGGTCAAGTTGCTGGTGGCGGGTGATGTGATGTTGGACCGTTATTGGTTTGGCGAAGTCAACCGCATTTCGCCCGAGGCCCCCGTGCCCGTAGTGCGCGTCGAGCGTACCGAAGAGCGCCTGGGCGGTGCCGCCAACGTGGCGCGCAATGTGGCTGCTTTGGGTGCCACCAGCGGTTTGCTGGGCGTGGTGGGGCAAGATGAGGCGGCGGACAGTATTGAGCGCAGTTTGTCGTTTGCCTCGATTCACAGCTATTTGCAGCGTGACCCGGCCATTGCCACCATCGTTAAACTACGCGTGATTGGTCGTCAGCAACAATTATTGCGGGTGGATTTTGAAGAAGCGCCGAGCGATGTGATTTTGATCGATAAATTGCTGAAATACAATGCGCTACTGGCTGACTTCGATGTGATTGTGCTCTCCGACTATGCCAAAGGCAGCTTGGTGAATGTGGCGGATATGATTCAGGCCGCGCGCAAATTGGGTAAATTGGTGCTGGTTGACCCCAAGGGCGACGATTTCTCGCGCTATGCCGGGGCGTCGGTACTGACACCGAATAAATCGGAACTACGTCGCATTGTCGGTAGTTGGAGCAGCGAAGCGCAACTGACTGAAAAAGCGCAAAACTTGCGCCAACAATTGCAATTGCAAGCCTTGTTGCTGACCCGTTCGGAAGAAGGCATGAGTTTATATACCGCAGAAGGTCAAACCCATACCCCGGCCCTGGCGCGCGAAGTGTTTGATGTCTCGGGCGCGGGTGATACCGTGATCGCCACCTTGGCCGTGATGCTGGGCGCAGGCCTGGATTTGCCGCAGGCGATGGCGATGGCCAATAAGGCGGGTGGGGTTGTGGTGGGTAAATTAGGTACGGCCACCGTTACCTGGGATGAATTATTCTTGTAGCAATATTTATATCCTGTTTGGCGCGGTCAACCGCAATGGTGGCCAGCCGTTCCGGATAGGAGCGCATTTGGCGTTTCGCAACCATACCGGAGTTTGCCATGTTGAAAAAATTATTTGCAGTATTGTTGATGTTGTGTGCCACCATGGCGTTTGCCTTGGCTGAAGTGGAAATCAATACCGCTGACCAAGCCGCATTGGATGGTGTTAAGGGCATTGGTGCTTCGATGTCGAAAAAGATTTTGGATGAGCGTAAAGCCCATGGTAACTTCAAAGATTGGGCCGATCTGCAAAAGCGCGTGAAGGGGATTGCGGATAAAAGTTCGATCAATTTGTCCAATGCGGGTTTGCGGGTGAATGGGCAAGCCAAAGGTGGCGCAGCGCCTGCCGCGTCGGCTCCAGCACCCGCAGCGTCGGCTGCCGCAGCGTCGGCTGCCGCAGCATCGGCTCCAGCACCTGCAGCAGCCTCGGCCAAGTCAAAGTAATATTCCTGCTGTACCAGAATCAGCCCCGCCCGGTGCGGGGTTTTGCCATTGTGTGCATATCGATATTACCAAACAGTTGCAGCAAAGCGGCTTTTGAGTTGGCTGACGGGAAAAAATCGCGGTACAATGCCTGTTCGTTGCAACCCATTTTTCCCGAATTTTGACCCTCAACTCTTAAACTCCCATGGCTTATTCCACCATTGAACACACGATAGGCAACACCGCATTGGTACAATTGGTGCGCCTGCCCGGCCCTGAGGCTCAAGCGCGTAATAATATTATTTTGTGCAAAATGGAAGGAGATAATCCGGCTGGCTCGGTGAAAGATCGGCCCGCCATTTCCATGATACGCCGTGCCCAAGAGCGCGGTGAAATTCAACCCGGTGACACCTTGATCGAAGCCACCAGCGGCAATACCGGCATCGCCCTGGCCATGGCGGCAGCGGTGCGCGGCTATAAAATGGTGCTGGTGATGCCAGAAAACCTCAGCATCGAGCGGCGGCAAAGCATGAGCGCGTATGGTGCCGAAATTGTCTTGACGCCCAAGGCCGGCGGTATGGAATATGCCCGTGATTTGGCCGAGCAAATGAAAAAAGCGGGTAAAGGCCATATTCTGGATCAATTTGCCAACCCGGATAACCCGCGCGCGCATTATGAGAATACTGGCCCGGAAATTTGGCGCGCAACCGACGGGAAAATTACCCACTTTGTCAGCGCAATGGGCACCACGGGCACGATTATGGGGGTATCGCGCTACCTCAAAGAACAAAATAGCGCCATTCGCATCATCGGTGCCCAGCCAGAAGAAGGCTCGTCGATTCCGGGCATACGCAAGTGGGCGGAAGCTTATTTGCCCAAGATTTTTGATCGTAGTCGGGTCGATCAGATTGAGTCGGTCAGTCAGGCTGCGGCTGAGCGTATGACGCGCCGTTTGGCGGCAGAAGAAGGGATTTTCGCCGGTATTTCATCCGGTGGTGCTTGTGAAATCGCCTTGCGGATTTCTCAAACCGTTGAAAATGCCGTCATTACCTTTATTGCTTGTGATCGTGGTGACCGCTATCTTTCGCTTGGCGTATTTCCCGCTTAAATTGCCCGCTTAAAAGAATAAGAGCGGGTTTACGTTTCAGCATAACATCGGCCAGCTTGCCGACACCCATTTCGCATACAAGATCTCGTCCGGTGACGAGACCCATTCCGGTGTTGCGCCATTTTTGGTTTAACAGCTATTTTGCCATTATGAGGAAGCGCTTATTTTTTTTATCTCAACTAAAAAATAGGTGCGCTTGGTGCTAGAATCATTGCGGAGTTGAAACCTTCCAGCGTATTTCTTTTGATTGCGCAAAATAGGATACCTTTAGTTATATTTTATAAATAATTAAATAGGCGATATTATGACAAATTATTCCGTATCTATTCGTGGATTTACCGCATCTGTTTGCTTCTTCTTCGGTCTTGGCATTGCCCATGCGGCGGAAGGCGGTGCGAACAAGGAAGAAGCCGAAGCAATGGTCAAGAATGGCGTGGCATTCATCAAGGCCAATGGCACTGCCAATGCCTATGAGGAATTCACTAAAAAAGGAGGTAAATTTACCGACCGGGATGTGTATTTGGTTGTGTATGGTTTGGATGGCGTTGTGCTGGCACATGGCAGTAATCCGAAAATGATCGGGAAGAATTTGATCGAATTTAAGGATATTGACGGCAAAGCATTTGTGAAAGAGCGTGTTGAATTGGCAAAATCAAAAGGTAAATTCTGGCAAGAATATAAATTCACAAATCCAGAGAATAAGAAAATAGAGCCGAAATTGATGTATTGCGAGCGATTAAACGAGACCGCTGTTTGCGGCGGTATTTATTTGTAATTGCACTGCAAACGAAATTGGATTGTCATTACATTCGTATCATCAGCCTTATTCTCATCCAAAGCATCTGGTAAAAAAAGATATTTATGGCGATATTGATATTGAATGCCAGGTGCGTTTCCAAAAATAAAGTATAAAAGTCTATGAAGATAGCATATAAAATATTCATCGCACCTATTGCAGCAATGATTTTTTTGGTTGGTTCAGGTGTTGCATCCTTGATTGTGATGGGTCAGCAAGCGCAACGCTTGATCGAACTGGGCGCGGTGACGGGTGCCGGTTTTAAAAGTGGGTCTGCGCAATTGATTGCCGTTGGTCGCATTCATTCCCAAGTCTACGCGCTGATTGGCACGATGGCGAGTCTGGATGAAAAAGCGATCAAGGCATCCAACACCAAAATCGATCGTCAAATTGATGAGGTTGCTGCTGATTTAACAAAGATGCAACAGACCCCCATCTTGAAGGCGACTGCATTGAAGGTTTTGCCGATTTTGGCCGAGTATAAAAAAGCGGTGGTAGCGGCCATCGATTTGGCATCCATGGACCCAAATACGGGTGTCGCCGCGATGCAAACTGCGTCCGAAAAATACAAGGCATTAAACTACGAGTTGAGTGGCACAACGAAGGCGATTGAAACCAAAACAGCCGAACTGATTGTCCAAAACGAGGCAGAGATCACCAAAATAAGATGGATCATTAGCGTGCTCATCCTGGTGGCCGTATTCGCGCTTGGCTTAACCGCCGTTTTGGTGGCGCGCAGTGTGACGAGGCCGCTCAAACTGGCCGTGCGCATTGCGCAAACGGTCGCAGCAGGGGATCTTACCAGTCGGATTGAAAGCAGTAGCCAGGATGAAACTGGACAATTGTTGCTGGCATTGAAGGGCATGAACGATCATTTGGGCCAAATTGTTGGCAACGTGCGCAATAGCGCCAATGCCATCTCCACCGCATCTACCCAAATTGCAACGGGCACGCTCGATTTGTCATCCCGCACGGAGCAGCAGGCTGGTTCATTGGAAGAAACCGCATCGTCAATGGAAGAATTGATCAGTACCGTCAAGCAAAATGCGGATAATTCACAGCAAGCCAATCAATTGGCGGTATCGGCTTCAGCAGTCGCCCTTAAGGGCGGCGCAGTGGTTGCACAAGTCGTGGATACGATGGATTCGATCAATGCATCGTCCAAGAAAATCGCCGACATCATCGGCGTCATTGACGGCATTGCCTTTCAGACGAATATCCTCGCATTGAATGCGGCAGTCGAAGCGGCGCGTGCGGGCGAACAAGGGCGGGGTTTCGCGGTCGTGGCCAGTGAGGTGCGCAATCTGGCGCAACGTTCGGCGGCGGCGGCCAAAGAAATCAAAACGCTGATCGGTGACAGCGTAGAAAAGGTCGATATCGGCACTAAACTGGTGAATCAGGCAGGTGCCACGATGCATGAAATCGTTGCGAGCGTGAAGCGTGTGACCGATATCATGACTGAAATTACCAGCGCCAGCCAGGAGCAAATCTTGGGTATCGGGCAAGTGAATCAATCAATCGTGCAAATGGATGAAGCCACCCAACAAAATGCTGCTTTGGTTGAGGAAACCGCCGCCGCTGCTCAATCAATGCGGGAGCAGGCGGGCAATTTGGTGCAGGTGGTTGACGGGTTCAAAATCAATGCGTAGATTCATCCAGACCACTCCAAAACAATGCCCACCAACCTCGCAGCGCGAGGCTATTGGGCATTATTCAATTTTATTTTCCTTGCGGGAAAATATTATTCCATACCTTCTTTTGGCTTGAATTGCTTGTCGCTGATACGGAATTTGGTGCGGCGGTCGCCCATCAAATAACGCAGATCGCGAATGCTTAAGTCACTTACTTCGTGCATGCGAATCAACAGCGATGCGCCCACTGGTAAGCGGTGATGACGAATTTTCGAGATCACAGGCGGTGCCACTTCCAATGCGCGCGACAAAGCGGCATCGTTTTTCAAACGCAGATTTTCAATCAGCGTATCGAGCAGGCGGTTAGGGTTGTAGTTGAGCAGATCGTCTTGATCGCCATCGTTCATCAGGTCATTGTTTGCTTGAGTATTCATAATCTCAGAGTTTCCATAGAGTAAGTTGGCGTAACCTTGGGGGCCACGGGTTCGTACAGCACGGTTTTAACGTGTTCAGACGTTAGCGCCGTTAATTACATGTTCCGGCAAAGGACAATGCCTCAACAGTTTCAAAAAATCTACGCAATAATACAATGAATTCGAATCTAATACTCGCCAGCAATAAAAAAAAGTTGTAAATACCGTTGGAAATGCGAAAAATTGGCTTCCGTGTTGTTTTTTTTGTCGAAAAAGAAGTGTTTTGGCGAGTTTGGTGTTGTATTTTGCCCTTTTATTAGGGCAATGAATGTTGCTTACTGGCCACGCTGTTTTTTCACAACTCGTCCTAATTCGATTACAGACATGGCATAAAAGTAGCTACGATTGTATTTGGTGATGACAAAAAAGTTATTTGTGCCCAGCCAATACTCGGCGGGTTCTTGTCCATTCGGCAAATCGATCAAGCCATATAGCAGATCGGGCGGCGGTTCAATCGGGGTGCTAATGCCAGCAGCTTGCAAATCGGATAATTTATTTTGCGCGACCAAGCCCTGGTTGACGAAACTTTGCCACAGGGCATTGCCAGAGGTATCCCAAACCGAAACGGGAAACACCATCGGCTCATTGGGTCGCCAGCCATGTTGTTGCAAGTAATGGGCGATGCTGCCGATGGCGTCAATGGGGGATTTGCGTAAATCAATTTTGCCATCGCCATCAAAATCCACCGCGTATTGGCGGATACTGCCGGGCATAAACTGTGGCCAGCCGATGGCACCGGCATACGAGCCAAGCAGTGAAAACGGGTCGAGATTCGATTCGCGCGCGAGCAAGAGGGTATGTTCCAGTTGCTGCTGGAAAAACGCGCTGCGTTCGGCTTTTTTGGGTGTGTTGGGATAGGCAAAGGCGAGGGTGGTAATCACATCCATGACGCGAAATTGCCCGGTATTTTTGCCGTACACGGTTTCAATGCCTAAAATGCCGACAATAATT
>CAMBDR010000142.1 GCA_945864765.1 Janthinobacterium lividum
CCTTTGGCTTGCCATACATGCCAATCGCCAAAAACAAGTATCCTAAAAACGTCCAAGCATTGAAGCGCCTCACTTGCCGCAATAAAACATTCATTCTCGACCCATGGTCAATCATGCCCAAAACAATATGCTGGGCCATTCCCGCATCGCGAACGTAAGTGGTGTCTATTCCCCAAACGACATTTCGTTTCAAGCGCGGGGGAATGCGGTGTTTCAAAGTCTTTTGAAGGTGCAATTTTTCATATTCATGCTTTATTAGCATTTCCCGCACCGACGTCCGCCCTACCGAAACCCCGGTTGAAGCAAAATAAAGGTGGTTGAATGCATCGGCCAATTTCCTATGGCTAACGCCTAATTGTTCATGCAATCTCAATATTGCAGGCTTAACCCATTCTGGCTTGGCTTGAGGAAAACCGGATGGTGGTGGCGCGATCCTCCGAGATGAAAAGCGAACTGATCGTTTTCGTGGCGGGAGAATCCAAAAAAGTAATGCACTTGCAAGAATGCAGAGTACGGTAATAAGCAATATGGACATTATGAGAAATCAGCGTTGATATCTCAATGTATCCATTACTTTGGAAAAATGTTTAGCTCTTTCGTAAAAATATTTCATCTATTGGTGTACGACAGCAGTGCCGACCCCAATTCCAACGCGACATCCATGGCCAGATTTTAAAGCGAACTGACTATACCAACGGTGCCAAATTCGCAATTGTTTCTGGCGTATTATTTGCGTTGGCCGCCACGCGCCTCGTTTGAGGTCACAGATTGTGACCTCAAAGATTCCCATTCATCCCCATTAAGTTGAAACATGAAATCTTCCGGGAAGCGGTCTTGGTTGCACTTGACCGCCAGCACCAAAACGTTGGTCAGCACACCGTGTCACCAGTACTGCCCACATCTTGATTTACACTTTGATTCGAAAATTGATTCAAAAATTGATTCGCACTTTGATCAAACGCCATGCGGTTTTTTAAGTCGGATCAACCTTGCCATCAGCAATCAAATTCAAGGCACTGATACTCGGAATAAAGAAATACTCCCCTCCCCTGGTTTCCACCAAACGCGGAATTTTGTTTAAAAAGAAGGGGGGCTGGTCGCTGTTTTCATCCACCGCAAAGACTGCACGTCCCGGATCTTTTTCATCATGATTGCCCAGCAAAATTTCTTTGTCATTACCCGCCTTAAAATCATTACCGTAGTTAATCCACTGCTGCTGGACAAACTCAAATTGCCGCTCAATGGAGGCGTTAATCATCATGATGATAATGCCATGATTGCCATCATCCGTGGTTTGATCCTTTTTCGAATGACCGTACGGCAAACCACGCCGTAAGATGCGGCGGCGATTAGCCAGCGAACCGGGCGTATCAAACGCATCCTTGGTGCCAAATTCAAGCGAAGCGCGCGGATTGATACGGCGAATATGCGCACTAAGCGGGCATTTACTGCCGCTGATATCGTTATCGAACACCACCCCGGCCAACATCTTATCCTGCTCTTGCTCATTGGCCTTGGCAAAGCGCTCATCCCAGGCTTTTTTGCTCGCTTCATCCCAGGCATCGGTTAAGGGCGCACCATTATCACGCCAGCGCCCAACAAATTTGGCCGCCAATAATTCTTTGCTGCCAGGGAAAATTTTACTTTGCTCGTCCAGATAGCGATTAAACGTGCCGACATTTTCATGCAATTTACGAAACACCATATAGGTGCTATTGCGTGAAAGTGTGGTCGGTGCCGGCGCAGTCGGGTATTCGTGCGCTTCGTCAAAATGGCCCAGCAAAAATTCACCCGTGGCCAGCGGCTCCCAACCAGCATCCGCCGTCCCTACCACCATTTGCTTGCCGCGCCCAACCACCCGCTCTTTCATATCGGGTAAGCCTTCAAATACCGGGTCACCAATGCCGTCGGTATAACCAAAATGCTCCATCGCCGTGGGATGGCCTTTTTCATCGAACAGCACATTGCCTTCCTGGTACGGCAAATCGTCTTTGCCATCGGCACCCCGGTGGCCAGTGAGCAATTGCACGCCACCTTCCGATTTTTCGATTTGCTGCAACAGCCATTGATAGTGCGCGTCCATAAAATTGGGGCGCTGGGCATTGAATGAAATCAGGCAATGCACCTCTTTTTCCCAAACCGGGTCCCAATGCTGCGGATCACTGGCACCATCATCACCCAATATATCTTTACGCGCCTTCATGCCCATCATGAAGTCGGTAGGAAAACCACGTAACGATTCGCGCGGCACTTCCAACGCTTTTAAACCATTGTAGGTGAAGGCAATATTGGTGGTACATTCGGGGCGCTTCACGGCATTGGGGCCTTCACCCCAGGTCGCCGCCGTGGTCACCACTTGCGAGATGGCCTGAACAAATTCACGCCCCTTTTTGCCATCAATAAATTGCAAAAAAATATAGCGGGAAAGCGGAAAACCAAAGCGTCCATAGGCTTTGATTACATCGCCTTGAATATCATATAAGTCTAATGTTGCAGTCACGAGTATTTCTCCCTGAAAATCGGATACAGAAGTTAAAGCGAGCCGTTTATTCCGACGTTTATTCCGTCGTTTATACCGTGGTTTGGCCCGGCACCCAGGTGGGGCCTGCCAAATTGCCTGGCTCTACCCGCTTGATAAATTCCCGGTAAGCTTGTTGTAACTCTTTCGCTGGCCAGCCCTGGTGTTCTGCCGCGAAACGCGTAAGTTCTTGTTTGAGATATAAGCCTTTGAGCTGTTCCGCCAGCGATTCGTCGTTGGAACCGACAAAAAACAAGGTGGTTTCCAACTGACACTTCTTCATATAGGAGATGAAGGTCTCGGCACCGCGCACTTCGTCAAAAGCATAGCAATACTGCCAAATCTTTTTGATGTCCTCACCCGCCGCTTGCCACATGCCGCGCAAATAATCGTCCAGTTCGCCATGGAAATTGGTCGTAAACACCAAATACTTCGATTGCAAATGGTCTTCTTTGGGCAATGAACCCATACGTATCGTTTTCGAAAACAACGACAAAAACGAGCTGATGGAATAGTAAAAATCCCCTGCTGCCAAGGACTGCGAATACACATCATCCAGCACAAAAAGGCGGCACAAATAGGTATTGGGTACTTTTGCCATGGGGCTGGCAGAATCGGTGCCCCAGTCGATCAAGCGATCACGAATCACATCGGCAAAACCACGCTGCATTTCATGCCCTGCTTTAATCGGCGATAAAATGGTTAAACCATATGCCTTGCCACTGACGTTTGCCATGGTTGCTCCTTTTCTCAGGCTTGTTGGCGCAGTTGGACTTCATAGGAAGCCATGCTGACAATCGGGGTCGGACGCATTTCACTTAAATCATGCTGCAAGGTGCGTAGCATGGCGAAATACTGTTTTTGAAATTGTTCTGGCGAGGCATCGGCCACGGCTGCATCAAACGCAATCAGCGTATCCTTGACATGCTTGCCCGCTTTCACATCATTCGAAGCCGCCAGGGGCGTGGCGTTGTAATAATGATTGGTGTCGATTTGATTGTAGCGAATGTAATCATGAAACGGCGTCAGGGGCACCGAATTGGGGTAGCGAATATTCCACTTCCAGAACATATCCAAACCAGCCGGAATGGAAAAGGTGAAGGAATCCACGTACTGATCCCAACTGCCATTAAAATTACTGAAAAATAACATGTAGGAATAATTAAGCTTTTCCTTCGGTTGATCAGGATGAAGATGGGGGAAGCTGTTTTTGCCTATCACCACCCAACGTGCGTAATGAATCAGCGATAGCGTAATCAAGCCCGTCAAGGTTTGGGGGAAGGTGACCGCAACCCAAAAGATGAGTTTGTTAAACCATGCAAAATACCAACGTAAGGGGGTAATCACATTCATCGCATATGCTTTTCCAGCAATATTTGACATGTTCAATCTCCTGTAATTTTGATTGATAAAGAGAAATCCACTGCATATATTGATGATTTGGGAAGCCTCGAAATTTGTCAAGTGATTGATAGAAAAGCTGGCTATTTGCTAGCGTGAAGATACCGATAAACAACGCTTTATGCACTTTCCGGGCCTTCGTGGCTGGCAGTTGATTTTCGCGCCAACAAATCGCATACAATCAACAGACTATTTCAGTGTGAGCTACCAAAAAATCCCGTCTCTCTCACGCCCCCCCCTTTAATGCTAAAGGAACGATGATGAAAACCCGGCAAATTCGTCTCAAATCTTGTGTTGATCTCCCCAAGCAACTTGGCCCACTATGCGTTGACCACCCCGACCTGATTATTGTCTTTGGTGGCTTGAGCTTTTTTGATTCGCCCGAGCTGGCCCGGGCACTCAAAGCAGCAGCCCCTGATGCCGCGCTGATTGGCTGCTCCAGCGCCGGCGAAATCGCGGTAGACCGTGTATATGATAACAATTGCATCCTCACCGCCATCAAATTTGACCGCACCCAAGTCATCCCCGTCACCACTGAAATTTCCGGCATGCAAGACTCATTCGGCGCGGGCGAGCGCCTGGGTTTGGCCTTACCGCAAGAAAATTTGACCGGTGTTTTTATTTTAGGCACCGGGGTGGCGATTAATGGCAGTGCGTTGGTAGCAGGCTTGCAATCGAAGTTAGCGCCCAGCACTTCCATTTCGGGTGGGCTGGCGGCCGATGCGGGTGCGTTCAAGCAAACCTGGACTCTGGGCCCGGCGGGCAGCAGTGACAAGCATATTGTGGCCGTTGGCTTGTATGGCGAGCATGTGCAACTCAACTATGGCACCTTTGCCGGGTGGGAGCCGTTTGGCCCGATGCGTAAAATTACCCGTTGCGACCAAAATGTTTTGTTTGAACTCGATGGCGAACGCGCACTGGATATTTACAAACGCTATCTTGGCGATTATGCCAAGGATTTGCCCGGTTCAGGCTTACTTTTCCCCTTCGAAATGCTCGATAGCGAGCGCGAGAAGAGCGGTATTTTCCGCACCATTTTGGGCGTAGATGAAGAGCACGGCAGCCTCACCCTGGCTGGCGATATCAACCCGGATGGCTTCTTGCGCCTGATGCATTCGTCCACCGATAAATTGATCGAAGGCGCAGAAACGGCCGCCAAAGCCGCCTTGGCCAAACATACTGGCAGCACCGACTCCGCAGTCGGGATTTTAGTGAGTTGTATTGGCCGAAAATTGGTCATGGGCGATCGGGTGGATGAAGAAGTCGAAGCCGTCGCCAATACACTGGGTGCCAATACTTGCGTTACCGGGTATTATTCCAACGGTGAAATTGCGGGGATGGAATTCCTTGGCGCTTGTCGCTTACACAATCAAACCATGACGATTACCTGGATTAGTGAAAATTAAATATGCATCGCACGCTCGCGCGCCAATTACGGCGAATCTGCAATATTGAGTCGGAACAAGAACTCGATGAGCAGCTCGCTGCCTTGAATGCGCTTGATTTACCCGAGCCATTGTCAGGGTTTGTCAGTGGCTTGGGGGAATTGTTGCGCCGCGTGCAAGGCACCTATGAAGAAAATGATCGGGATTTAAACTTACGTTCGCGCAGCCTGGAAGAAAGTTCGCGCGAACTCTCAGGCATTAACGAACGTATGCGGGCCGATATTGCCAGCCGCAACCGGGTGTTATATTCGGTGCGCGATGCAGCTGGCAAATTGCTGGAGCCAAGCGAAACCCATGCTGCCTTACCGGATGCCGATGACCTGGAAGGTTTGTCGGCGCTGTTACCGGACTTGGTGGCCCAGCAAGAAAAACGCAGTACCGAGCTTAAACGCATGGCAGAAAAAATTGAAGTCAGTGAAAAACAATATCGCGCCTTGGTCAATAGCGTGCGCGAAGTGATTTTCCGCATCAATGATGGTGGACAATGGCATTTTCTGAACCCGGTCTGGACTGAAATTACCGGTTATGCCATTGATGAAACCATCGGCCAGTTATTTTTTGATTCGGTACACCATGAAGATGTCGATACGGCAGCCAAATTATTCGATCAATTACGCTGTGCCAGTATCACGCACGACAAACGTGAATTACGCCTGAATCATCACTCGGGTCGCCATTGTTGGTTTGAGATGACCATCCTGCGCGAAGTGGATGAAATCACCCAAACACTCAGTTTTACTGGCACGCTTAGCGATGTGACCGAGCGCCGGCGCATTGCGCAACTGCAAAGTGAATTCATTTCCGTGGTCAGCCACGAATTGCGCACGCCCATCACCTCGGTACGCGGCGCGCTGGCCTTGCTTGATGCGGGGGCCGCCGGCATTGTACCGCCAGCCCAATTGAAATTGATTCAGGTTGCGCACCGCAATAGCCAGCGTCTGGTATCCCTGGTCAATGATATTTTGGACATGGAAAAATTAATGGCTGGCAAGATGACGATGAAGCTGGAACGTATCAATCTGGTCGAGTTGCTTGATACCTCGGTCGAAGCCAATTGCGCTTATGCCCATGCGCTGCAGGTCAAATTGCATTTTACCCGGCCCGGCCATGACGCTCACATCCTTGGCGACTCCAATCGGCTGATGCAGGTTTTAAGTAATTTACTGTCCAATGCGGCCAAGTTTTCCCCCAAAGAGATTCCGGTCGATATTCGTATTGCGGAAGATCATGGCGTCTGGATTGTCAAAATCCGCGATTTTGGCCCCGGTATTCCGCTCGAATTCCGTCCGCGCATCTTTTCCGCCTTTGCCCAGGCCAATAGCTCCGATACGCGGCAACAAGGTGGCACCGGCCTGGGTTTGAAAATCAGCAAAGCGCTGGTTGAAAAAATGGATGGCCAGATAGGATTTGAAAGTGAAATTGGCAAAGGCAGTTGCTTTTGGTTTAGCTGCCCAAAAGCCGACGAGCATCCCCCCTTGTTACAGGAAGATGCAATCCTGGATCAACCTGGCTTAGCCTGACTGGCCAGACTCCAATTCGATTTGGCTTGCCACTGCCAGGAAAACCAGGCCGCAAGCATGGCCAGTGCCGCCATTCCAGCCGCCACCCAATACACCGATTGCGGGCTAACGCGTTCCCAGCACAGGCTAAAAATCAAACCGCCCAGGGAACCACCCATGCCGTAGGCGATGCTGGTGTACCAGGCTTGCCCACTGGCTTGCAAAGGGCCGTTAAACCAGCGCTGCAAGGTCATAACCGCTGCCGAATGATGGGCGGCAAACGTGGCGGCATGCATTGCCTGCGCCAATAGCAAAACTGGCAAAAATTGCGCGCCCGAGCCTATCATCAGAAAACGCAACACACCCAGCCCCAAACTGGCAAGCATTAACTTGCGCACGCCAAAACGACGAAACAAGGGAGCCTGAAAATAGAAAAACAGGATTTCAACCAACACCCCTAAAGCCCACATCGCCCCGATCACCGATTTACTATAGCCCAGCCGCTCCAGATACAGGGAATAATACACATACAGTGCGGCATGGGCGGCCACCATCAAAAAAGCCGAGACAAAAAACATCCACACTTCCGGGCGGCGCAATATGGCAAGGCTGGACTGGCGTTGCTGGGTCGGGGCAGTTTGGGGCGGTTCTGTGATGCGAAAACTCATGAAGCAAGCCATGGCCAACATGCCCAATGTCAAGGCGGGGAAAATGCCCACACCATAGCGATCCAATAGATAACCGCCGCCCATCACGGTGGCCATGAAGCCAACCGAACCCCACAGGCGCAGGCGTCCATAGTGGCTTAAATCACCACGCATTTCAGAAAGCATAATTGCTTCCAACAAGGGAATTTGCGAACTGGTGAAGGTGTTCAAAAATACCATTAACCAGAAAAATTGCAAAAAGTGCTCGGCCGCTAAAAATCCGCCCAGACACAGCAAAGCGGCCAAAGCGGTATACCTTACCACCTGCACACGCTGGCCACTGCTATCGGCAACCCAGCCCCACAGATTGGGGCCAAAGATGCGCATGACCTGCATCAGCGACATTAACATACCGATTTGCGCGCCGCTCATATTGCGCTCGGAAAAATATAGGCTGGCGTAGGGCGCAAAGATGCCGACATAGCCATAATAGGCAAAAAAGGCGAGCGCAAACGTCTTCGCTTGCGCCGGAGCTGAAATGGAACTCATTGATTTGCTATCTACTTATCTAACCACTTATTTTTAGCCACTTATTTTGCCGACATGATATTCGGTGTGGCAACCCGCACATCACCACATTGCGCGCGATGGCGCAAGGCAGCATCGATCAATACCAAAGCCAGCATGGCCTCGGCAATGGGGGTGGCGCGAATGCCGACACAGGGGTCATGACGGCCAAAAGTTTCTACCTGGACCGGGTCGCCAGTTAAATTAATCGATTGTTTGGGGCTGCGAATCGAGGAAGTGGGTTTGATGGCGATGGAGACGCTGATTTCCTGCCCGGTCGAAATGCCGCCCAGCATGCCCCCGGAATGATTGCTCAAAAAGCCCTGGGGTGTGAGTTCATCACCATGCAAACTACCTTTTTGCGCAATCGAAGCAAAGCCGCTGCCAATTTCCACCCCCTTGACCGCATTAATGCCCATCA
>CAMBDR010000143.1 GCA_945864765.1 Janthinobacterium lividum
CCATCTGATGAATCCATGTCGGCATGTGGTGTGCGATGTCTGTTTTGATGGCAGTAATTATTCCGCTTGTCCGGTGTGCGGGCACATGGTTGATACCGCTTCGCCCTTCTTTCAAGCCGTAGAGCCGCGCAAACCGGGCAAAGAAAGCATGCCGCTGAAATTGCTGCACCTGGGCAGCACGCGCGAGCAACACGCCAGCGCGCTGCTCAGCTCATTGTGCGAGCGCAAACAAGCTTTGTCACCGGTTGACCGGGATGCGCTCAAGATTATCGTGCGTGAAATGGGGGCGGCCACGCTCGCCAGCTTGCCACCTGCAATTGCGGTGCGCGAAAATATCGCCTTCGTGTTTGGTACGCTGTTGCAGCAACTCGATGCCGCCAGCGTCATGCAAGCGGCGCAACCTTACTTTAACAGCGCTACCGATGTGCTGCGTTTGCTGGCCGCTTATTCCGGGGCCGACCCGGCTTTGCAGGGGCAACTGGTGTTTCGCAAAGTGTCCACCCAACACATTTTGGCATCAAAAAAATACCGCGCCTGGCATGCCACCAAAAAGTATTGGGCGCATCAAGCCGAAATGACGGTGCCGTTGGTGTTTAAGCGTTTCAAGCTGGCCAAACTGGCGCGCCCCTTGCGCCGCGCCTTGCTGGGCTTTATGGAAACGCTCGCACCCGCGCAATTGACTGAAGATATGCTGCGCCATCGCTCGGATTGGGTTTGGCTGGGCGAATTTTTGCACCCACATGAATACCAAAAACGCTTCCCCGAAGTGGCCAAAGCCTTTGCCATTGTGCGCAAGAAAGCGCCCGACGGCACGCACGCGCCCGCGTTCTCCGGCTATTACTCGCGCATGGAACAGGCGATCCGTGCGCATGATGCGCGGGCACTGGCACAGGTGCTGCGCGAACGGGCGGGCGAATTCGGGCGGCGGCTTGATCTGGCCCTGCGCCTGAGCCACGACGAAGCCGAGCAAAGCGAGGTACTGGCCACATTTTTACCCTGCGCCGCCAAATTATCCACCCCGGTGTTACTCACCTTGCGCGCACTGCTGCCAACCCGCTTGCAACCAGCCAAAAAGCGCCTGTACTGGCCCAAAGGCGGGGTCAGCAAATGCGTGATGGCAGCCGATCTGCGCCCGGTTTTATCCGCCTCCGCCATCCAAACGGCCTTGGCGGCAGTGGAGCAGGCTTTGCTGGAACGCTTTGCCGCCAAAGGCGCGCTGCCACGTATGGTGATCGATAGCGCGCTCGCTGCCATCGTCGCACCGTTTAACGAACGCACCGCCAGCAAGTCAGCCATTCAACTACCGCGCGGCTCCACCCTGGCACTGCCTGCGCACAAATATTTGCGCCTGTTTTTGCATTGGTGCGAGCCGCGCCAGGCCAGTGACTGTACCGATCTGGATTTGTCGGTCGGCTTTTATGACGCCAACTGGCAATACCTGGGCGTGTGTTCGTATTATCAATTGGAATATCGCGGCAAAAACGGCCAGCGCATTGCCGCCAGCGCGGGCGATTTAACCAGCGCGCCCTATCCGGACGGGGCCAGCGAATTTGTCGATATCGATTTGGCCGCCGCCAGCGCCGAGGGCATCCGCTATTGCGTGGCGGTGCTGAACAATTATTCCGGCCAGCCATTTGAAGAATTGGAGCGCGCTTTTGCCGGATTAATGTATCGCGATAATTTAGATGGCCTGCATTTTGACCCACGCACGGTGGCGTTGCGCTTTGATTTGGCAGGCAGCAATGGCGTGTTTTTACCCATGGTGATCGATTTGGCGCAGCAGCAATTACACTGGCTGGATGCGTATTCCACGGGCGAATTTGAGTTCAATAATGTCGCCAGCTCCAATTCCGCCATTACCAGCATTTGCCCAACCATGATCGATTATTTTGCCAGTGGCACCCGTACTTCGATGTTTGATTTGGCCCTGCTGCACGCGGCGGCGCGCGGCACGCAAGTGTGGTTGCGCGGGGAGAATTCGGTATTGCTGGAACGCGCTGCAGGCGAAAGCCATGTCCAATTTCTGGCGCGCTTGCGTCAAGCCCAAGGGCGGGCGCAGGCAAGCATGCCGTTTGCGACTGATAACGCCGATTGCCCGGTGTGGGCAGCATTGGACCAGGGGGATTTGGCCCTGCCCGAAGGCAGCGCCTGTTATGCGCTACGGCCCGGCAGCAGTATGCCGACCATGGCCGCAGCGGATTTGGTGGTGTAACTGGTGACCTAACTAAGCCATAGCCGCAAACGCGCCCTTCAAATCATCACGCAAGTCTTCCACGTTTTCCACCCCCACCGAAAGCCGGATCAAGGTATCGCTAATACCCAGTTTTTCTCTGGTAGCCACCGGAATGGTGGCATGCGTCATAATCGCCGGATGTTCGATCAAGCTTTCAATCCCGCCCAAACTCTCGGCCAGCGCAAACACTTTACAGGCTTCCAAAAAGCGCCGCGAACCGGCCAGATCGGATTTTAAATCGACCGAAATAATCCCACCAAAACCACTCATCTGGCGCTGGGCCAGCGCGTGTTGCGGGTGGCTTTTCAAACCGGGATAATAGACTTTATTCACCTGCGGCTGCGCTTCCAACCAATGCGCCAGATCCAGTGCATTGCTGCAAGTGCGATCAATCCGCAAAGCCAGGGTTTTAATGCCGCGCAGGGTTAAAAAGCTGTCAAACGGGCCAGCAATGGCCCCCACCGAATTTTGCAAAAAGCCCAATTGCTCACACCATGCCGCCTGATGCGGCAAGCCGCCCACAATCGCAATGCCGCCAATGACGTCAGAATGGCCATTCATGTATTTGGTGGTGGAATGCACGACGATATCAAAACCCAATTCCAATGGCCGTTGCAGGCAAGGGCTGGCAAAGGTGTTGTCGGCCACCGCAATAATGCCGCGCTCGCGGCAGATTTTGCCAATCGCCGCCAAATCGGCCAATTTCAACATCGGGTTGGTCGGGGTTTCCACCCACACCATTTTGGTTTCCGGGCGAATCGCGGCCAATAAATTCTCGGGGTTGGTCATGTCCACATAGGTGAATTCATGGCCCGCACTGCGCTTTCTTACCCGTTCGAACAAACGATAACTGCCGCCATACATATCGTCCCCCGCAATAATGTGGGAGCCGGCATCGGCAATTTCCAGGACCGTGGCAATCGCTGCCAAACCGGAAGCAAAGGCAAACGCTTGCGCGCCGCTTTCCAGATCGGCCACGCAACGCTCCAGCGCCCAACGGGTAGGATTGTGGGAACGGCCATAATCAAGGCCTTTGTTGACACCGGGGCTTTCCTGCACATAGGTGGAGGTGGCGTAAATCGGCGGCATAATAGCGCCAGTACTGGGGTCCGGTGTTTGCCCGGCGTGGATAACGCGGGTGGCAAAATGTTGTTTGTTTGGAGTTGTGCTCACGGTAAAGTCCTGCGTAAGTGGTTAAGAAGATCGAAACGGGTAATCAAGCCATGAAATTTGCCTTGATCAGCAATAATCGCGGTCAAACCACGATTTAAAATGTCGTACAGCGCGGTGATGTTGGCATTCGGTGCCAAAATGTCGATCAGCGTGGTCATGGTGGTTTCCACACTTTGCTTGAAATGCTCGGCGTGGCCGGTCACTTTGATCAGAATGTCGGATTCGTCAATAATGCCGACGATTTTACCGTCATTAATGACGGGCATTTGCGAAATCTCGGCATTGCGCATGCGGTTGAAGGCGGTCATCAGGGTGTCACTGGGTGCCACGCTGATCACGCCGCCATCGGCAAAACGGCGTCCGATAATGTCACGCAAATCGCCATACGCTTCGCGCTTGAGCAAACCTTGGTCGATCATCCAATTGTCGTTATACACTTTGGACAAATAACGCGTACCGGTATCGCAAACAAAACTCACCACACGCTTGGGGGTGGTTTGTTCACGGCAATAACGCAGGGCAGCGGCCAACAAGGTGCCGGTGGATGAACCGGCCAAAATGCCTTCTGTGCTCAATAAATTGCGCGCGGTTAAAAAGCTTTCTTCGTCATCAATGGTGAAGGCGCGCTTGACGGATGAAAAGTCAGCAATGCCGGGAATAAAGTCTTCGCCGATGCCTTCCACCGCCCACGAACCACTTTCGGGATTGATGGTGCCTTGCTCGACATATTCGGTCAAAATCGAACCTTTTGGGTCGGCCAGCACAAAATCCATCGGGATTTTCATATCGCGGAAAAAGCGGCTTAAGCCCGCCAGGGTGCCGCCGGAACCGACGCCGCAGACGATGGCGTCCAGTTGGTGCCCGGTTTGCGCCCAAATTTCTGGCGCGGTGCTGCTGTAATGTGCGAGGGGATTGGCGGGATTATTAAATTGGTCAGTGTAAAAAGCACCGGGAATGTCTTTGACCAGGCGGGCGGCATAATCCTGATAATATTCCGGATGGCCCTTGCCCACGTCGGAGCGGGTGAGATACACTTCCGCGCCCAGGGCTTTGAGCTGCAAGACTTTTTCGGTGGACATTTTATCCGGCACCACCAACACCACGCGGTAACCCTTGGCACGCGCCACCAAGGCCAGGCCAAGGCCGGTATTGCCGGCGGTGGCTTCGATCACGGTGCCACCGGGCACCAGACGGCCGTCGCGCTCAGCCGCTTCAATCATCGCCAAACCGACGCGGTCTTTGATGGAGCCGCCGGGGTTTTGCGATTCGAGTTTTAAAAATAACTGGCAGGGGCCAGTGTCAATGCGGGTGATTTCGATGAGGGGTGTATTGCCGATTTGGGCAATCACAGCAGGGTTTTTGTTCATGATGTCTCTATCCTGAGGGTGCATCTGTTATAGGTAAATTGCTGGCCAAAATGGTAACACAAGAACGGCGGTGAATTGAAAGAGTTTTTAAGTTTCTGCCGCACTTAAGCGGGTTTTACGCAAAAGTGTGGTTTCGACAGGTGGGTTGGTCTGCACATTTTGTTGATCTGGTGATGGCGCAAAGCGCAAAAAATTCAGTTCTACCGGCGGTGCATGTTGTACGCACACGCTAATGGTATAGCCTGCGTATTTGAGCAAGAAAAAGCGCCAGTTTTCTGGCTCGGGCTCAAGATTGTTGGCAAAATCAATCGAAATTTGCCCCGGTTCTTGTAATTGAAAACTGAATTGTTCCAGCGGGATCGACAAGCCACGGCCTTTGGCTTTGATATACGATTCTTTTAAGGTCCAATAATGAAAAAAGCGTTCGGATTGTTGCGCCAAAGGCAGGGCATACAAGGCATTGGCTTCGCTGGCAGAGAAATAACTGCGCGCCACTTCCAGCGGTGCCGAGCGCTCGGCGGCGTTTTCCACGTCCGCACCCAGTACGGGCAAGCCACTCACGGCCAACAAGACCAAACCAGCGGTGTGGCTCAAATTAAAACGAACCCCTTGGCCCACACTTTGGACAATGCCGGGGCGGCCCCATTGGTTGGCGTTAAATTCCCATGCTTGCGGGGCTACTGGCAAGTAATAAGACAGGACGCTGCGCACCATGGCGCGGGTGATGACAAATTGCTTGCGATCCCGCTCAAAATGAAAGCGCGCACCGCGCGCGCGTTCGGCCTCGGTGAGGAGATTTTCACGCCAGCTATCAATGCTGGGCTGGGCAATATTGGCATCATGGCATAGCCAGATATCGACTTGATCGGTGCTAAGGGTGCGCATCATATTCATTGGGCTTGCCTGCTTGGTTGGCCGCTTGGTTGAGCATTGATGCCCCAATCATAGGGGGTAAACGTCACGCTGTAATTTTCCGGCACCGCTTTGGTGCGGTAACGGTTGATCCACGCCGCCAGGCTGGGCGCGGATTGTAAAAAATCGGCCGTATAAAATTGAAAAATTTCGGACAACTGCAATACTTGTTTGCTGTCATCTACCGTTACATTGCGCGCTTCTGCCACGAAATACTGCGTTTCCTGTTGCAATTGCTGTTCCAACTGGTCGGGCAAAAATGCCGTTTTGGGCAGTCTTGGGCAACTGATCGACATGCAATTCAAGGCCATATGCACCCGTGCTTCACCCAAAGGGCGGATCACTTTGTTTTCATAATCGTATAAAGAAATGGCTTGCCCGCCCACTTGCACTTTGCCAAAGGCAAAAAAGCTGACTTTTTTCAAGCCCGATAAACTCTCGGGAATGCCTGCCGCCAATACTTTATGCATCGCCAAGGCATTATAGGCGTTCAAATGGTAAGCCAGTACATGGTTGCGGCTGGGAAATGATGGCGCTTGATTATTCGGGCCAAAGTCGTAGATATAGGCGACAAATTGATCCAAATCGGCCCTATCTTGGGCTAATTGCTTGAAATTGACGCGACCTTGATCATCCACAAATTTTTGCAGGACGCGGGTCCAGGCGTCATATGGTGGTGGGCCAGCGCTTGGCTGATTCGGTGTGGTCGGGCGCGGTACGCCAGCACATGCGGTGAGTAAGGCGATGATGGATAGTAATAAGAGTTTTTTCATGATGATGCGTTATATTGGCTTAAGTTATATTAACGTAAATGCGTGGCGTAAATGCGTGTGTCCAGTCAATCCTGCTCAAGCAAGGCCGCTTCTTCTGGCGCAATGACGTGGCTGCTCGCTTTGGCACTTAGTTGGGCACTTAGTTGGGCACTTAGTTTGGCGCTCAGTTTGGCACGACCGCGTGCGGTTTTGCGATTGAGTTCAACCCGTATTTTATCGGGCATCCTGTCTTCCAGCGCACCACTGGCCGGATTAAAGAATAAAATTTTACTCTCCCGCTGCACCTTGGCTGGCACCAAAAGATAATCGTCCCGTTTGGCATTGTGGACGCACATCGAGAGTGGGCCTTCGGGCGTCATCACCATGAAAGAACAGGCTTCGCAACGCTCGCGCTCCAACTGGCTGGCATCCATGAAGTTATGCACAAAAAACGAGATTTTACCGACTTTTGCGCCCTGTTTGATCAATTCCGGCCAGCTTCGCCAGGTGGCTTTGGCAATTCGGCTGGCAAAGCCCAGTAACTGTTTGGGATGGGTCAGCAAGAATTTGCCCATCGCATTGATGGCACGCTGTTTGTGCGCCCGCTCAAAGCGCAAATGGGCGGTGTCACGCAATAAACCTTGTACAAAGGCTGGATCATTGTAAAAATCATAAACTTTGCCATTGATGATCAAGCCATAAGCATAGCCATTACACGACGCATGGCCGGCACTGGCGGCGTCAAACGTGAGTTGGGTGCCGGCCCCCTGGCTAATGGCCGCCATCACGCTGGCCGGGGTGATGCTGATGTGCGGATCTTTTTGAAACTCGCTGCCGCGCCCGGTATCGGCCCCCACCTGGAACGAGGCCAGCCGCACCTGATCAGCTTGTTGCACGAAAAAGCGCGCAACGTCGGGGATTTCATGGAAATTACCGGGAAATGCGGTGGTATTGAATAGCACTGAGAGCGGCAAACCGCGTGTGCGTTCGATATATTCCAGCCGCACCGCATGCAGCTCGGCTTCACACTGGTAGCCTGCGCGCTGCTGGGTCATATCGACATGAAAGGCCACATCATCCAAACCGACGGCACATAATTGCTCCAGCAAAGCGCGGCTGGCTTTAATGCCATTGGTGAACAGGGAAGCGCGCATGCCACGGCGCTTGATATAGGCCACAATCGCAATCAATTCATCGGTTTGACGTAAGGTGGGGTCGCCGCCGGTGACCTGGATATCGGTATCGGGCCCATAAAATGCAAAGGCTTGGTCGATACGGCGATAGACTTCTTCCAGCGGAATGTCTTTTAAGGCTTCCGAGGATTCGGATAAATAACAGTAAGAACAATCCAGATTACAGCGTTGGGTAATTTCAAGCGCCACGCAACCCATGGCCATGCGTCGCCCCATCATTTGCCAATCTGCCCATTGCCCGGTGGCTTGCATGCGCAGGCGGGTGCGTTGCATCGGGCTTAAGCCGTCATCGGGCAATTTTTCTGGCTGCCATGCCTTGATTTCTTGCGGCGATAAATAGTTGCTCATCGGTTCTTTCTCCATTCGCCATTCTCCATTAAGAGGTGGGCGCTAGCGTTCGCGCAAAGCCCCTTGTTTGGCTCGCAAAATGGGTTTGAGTAAATAAGATAAAACGGTTTTCTTGCCCGTAATAATATCTACCTCGGCCACCATGCCGGGGATGATCGGCAGATTCGGCCCTAACTCGGCTTTTTTGGTGCGCACCCGCACGGTATAAAAGGTATTGCCGCGCTCATCGGTGACCGAGTCGGCGGCGATTTGTTCCAGGGTGGCGTCCAAACCGCCGTAAATTGAAAAATCATAGGCGGAGAATTTCACCACCGCTGGCTGGCCGGGGTGCAGGAAGGCGATGTCTTTGGCTTGCATTTTGGTTTCCAGCAACAGCGCACCATCCAGCGGGACAATTTCAATCACATCCCGCCCGGCTTGCAAGACCCCGCCCACGGTATTGACCAATAAGCGTTTGACCGTGCCACGCACGGGCGAGGTCAGGTCAGAATGTTTAACTTTGTCGGATAAACCGGTAC
>CAMBDR010000144.1 GCA_945864765.1 Janthinobacterium lividum
AACTGTTGGCCTAATTGCCCGCCAAGTTGGGCCTGCTGAACAATTTGTTCAAAATAAGCGCGCTGCCCGGGGCCTGCCATGGGTACCACAAAATGCAGTTGTGGATCGCGCTGCAACAGGTTTTGTGCCGCTTGCACAAACGCCAGCGCATTGTATTTTAATTCCGACATCCGGCTGCCGGGCATGATCGCGACCACCCGTGCGCTGGTGGGCAGGCCCAGTGCCGCGCGTGCGGCCTCGACCGGCACTTGCAAGGGAATCACTTCAGCCAAAGGGTGGCCGACATAACTGACCTCAATCCCCGCAGCCTGATAAATTTCCGCTTCAAACGGGAATACCACCAACATGTGGGAGACCGCTTTGGCAATTTTTTTGATGCGTCCACCGCGCCAGGCCCAAATGGACGGGCTAATGTAGTGCATGGTGGGAATACCCGCCTGGCGTAATTGGATTTCCAGCCCCAGATTAAAATCAGGTGCATCAACGCCAATAAACACGGCGGGTTGTTCGGCGATCAGGCGTTGGCGTAAATCGATTTGAATTTGTTTGATTTCACGATAATGAGCCAAGACTTCAAATAAGCCACGCACCGACAGTTTTTCCATCGGAAAATCGCTGACAAAGCCGTATTCTGCCATTTTGGGGCCGCCAATCCCATGGATCAAGCTATTGGGCAAGGCTGGACGCAAGCCGGACAAGAGTCGCGCTGCCAACAAATCGCCCGAAGCCTCACCGGCGACCAAGGCCACGGTCGGGCTGGTGGTCGGCTGGGCGTTACCATATAGATCAGCACTCATACCAGGCTAGCGAACAATACCACGGGTCGTATTGCCCAGAAATTGATGGAGTAGCGTCAGTGATGGTGCCGCCTCGGTTTTTTCGGCGGCCAAGTCCAACAGTGCGGAACGCGCTTGCTCCAGCGTCAAACCCGATTTATAAATCAATTTATAGGCAGAACGAATGCCGCTGATTTCTTCGCGACTAAACCCGCGCCGCTTCAAACCTTCCACATTGATACCATGGGCCGCCGCCGGATTGCCATTGAGAATAACGAAGGGTGGCACGTCCTGGGTTAAGCTGGTACTCATACCAACCATGGCGTGCGCACCGATTTGGCAAAATTGATGCACATTGCTAAAGCCCCCCATCAACACCCAGTCGCCCACCGTCACATGGCCAGCCAATTGGGCGTTATTGGCGAAAATGGTGTGATTTCCGATTTGGCAATCATGCGCCAAATGCACATAGGCCATAATCCAGTTATCGTTGCCCAAGCGGGTAACACCCACATCTTGCACCGTACCCAAATTGAAGGTGCAAAATTCGCGAATCACATTGCGGTCGCCAATTTCAAGTCGGGTGGGTTCGCCGGCATACTTTTTATCCTGCGGTGCAGCACCGATGGATGAAAATTGATAGAAGGTGTTATCACGCCCAATTTGGGTATGCCCTTCAATCACCACATGCGGCCCAATTTTGCTGCCGGAGGCAATTTGAACATCGGGCCCAATGATGGAATACGCCCCCACTTGCACATCATCGGCTAATTCTGCCCGACCATCAACCAATGCAGTAGGATGGATCAGCGCCATTACACCACCAAATTTTGCGTGGGGTCGGCGGCATTGCGAACCGTACACATCAACTCGGCTTCCACCGCCAATTGACCGTCAACCGTGGCGATGGCCTTATATTTCCAAATGCCACGGGTAACGCGCAAAATTTCGACATCCATTTTCAATTGATCGCCCGGCCCTACTTGGCGTTTAAAACGCGCACCGTCGATGCCGATAAAAAACACCAAGGCATTTTCATCCGGCTTCACGCCCATCGTAAGAAAAGACAAAAGCGCTGCCGTTTGCGCCAGGGCTTCAATCATCAAAACACCGGGCATCACGGGCTTGTGTGGAAAATGGCCACTGAAAAACTCTTCATTGGCACTCACATTTTTAATCGCGGTAATGCGCTTATTGAGTTCATAATCCAATACTCGATCAACCAATAACATCGGGTAACGATGGGGTAAGTATTCTTTAATTTGTTGTATGTCGAGAGTATTCATGATTTTTCATCTTCAGTTTTTTGTTGGGTGAGTTTTTCTATGGTTTTTTCCATGGCGCGGACTTTGCTGCGTAGGCTGGCCAGATTACGCACCACGGCGGCCGTCTTTTCCCATTCGGCATTTTTTGCCAGAGGATAAAATCCTGTGTATTGCCCGGCTTCCAAAATCGAGCGCGAGACCATGCTGCCGGATGAGATATGGACATGATCAACGATATTGAGGTGCCCAAGCACCATCGCAGCACCGCCAAAAGTACAATATTTTCCTATTTTGGCACTGCCCGCCACACCAACGCAACCAGCCATTGCCGTGTGGTCACCAATTTGACAGTTATGCCCGATTTGGATCTGGTTATCGAGCTTGACGCCATCGCCGATAATGGTATCGGCCAAAGCGCCGCGGTCAACGGTGGTGTTGGCACCGATATCCACATCATCGCCCATCACCACGCGCCCGGTTTGGGGAATTTTAATCCATGCCCCGGCGTCATTGGCAAAACCAAAACCATCGGTGCCAATCACCGCACCGGAATGAATGATGCCGCGCTGCCCCAGAATGCAGCGCGCATGAAAGCTGACATTGGCAAACAAATGACTATCGTCGCCAATTTGCGCACCCTGCCCGATAAAGCAACCGGCATCAATTTCAACCCGCTCGCCAATCACCACGTCCGCTTCAATCGTCACATGGGGGCCGATACAGGCACTGGCGGCAATCCGCGCCGACTCGGCTACCACCGCGCCCGGGTGTATCCCTGCGGGTTTGGCTTTTTGCTCCAGCGCATAAAAAATTTGCGCGGCGCGGGCAAACCAGGCATAGGGATTAGGCGTAATGATTTGACTGCCCAAATAGCTGCCCTGCTCGTCCAGCCAAGCGGCGTCACGTTCATTCACAATCAAAGCCGCCGCCAAGCTACTGGCAGCCTGAGGCCGCAATTTGACATTGCTCAAAAAGCTCAAGTGCCGTGCATCCGCCAAATCCAGAGGGGCGATACCCGCCACTGCCAAAGCAGGGTCACCCGACAGGCAACCACCCAAGCGTTCAACCAAGGCACCTAATTGCATACTCATCTGCTTCCAGGCTTATTTGTTCAAAATTTTCAATACCTTGTCGGTAATGTCGATCTTGGCACTGGCCCAAACCGCTTCTTGAAATACGATATCGTATTTTTCCGCTTCGGCCACTTGCTTGATCGCTTTGGTAGCGCGCTCTTGCACGGCGGCCAACTCTTCGTTTTTACGTTGGGTTAAATCTTCCCGCACTTCGCGCTGCTTGCGCTGGAATTCTTTATCCAGTTCGGTCAATTCACGTTGCCGCTTACTACGATCCGTTTCTGACATGACCGGGGCTTCTTTGTCATACTTTTCAGCCAACGTCTTCAGACGCGTATTCATGTCTTGCAGTTCTTTTTCGCGTTTGGCAACTTCTTGCTCGATGCGGGAATTGGCAGCCTTGGCTAAATTTGATTCGGCAAAGATACGCTCGGTTCTGACAAAGCCGATCTTTGAAAATTCTTGCGCTTGCGCGCTATTAATCGCGCTCACCGACAGGGCTAACATTGCGGCCAACCTGGAATATTTTGCTAGAGCTATGGTTACACTACGAGATTTCAAGATCTTTCTCCGAATTTCAAAAAATTAATCAATACGACTATTAAAACCCAGCACCAACCTGGAACTGGAAATTTTGCTTACGATCATCCGGTTTTGCATTGAGCGCACGACCAAAACTGATTTTCAATGGCCCCACTGGCGAAATCCAGCTCAAACCAATCCCGGCTGCAAAGCGCAACTCCCGTCCGGTGATTTTCTGCCCTTCCTGAAACACATTACCACCATCGAGGAAGGTAAACCAACGTAAGGTCCGATCCGCCCCCGTACCAGGCAAGGGAAATTGCAGTTCAAGATTACCATACAAACGCGATGCACCGCCCAAGGGGTCGCCATTTGAATCCAACGCGCCCAAGGTTCCCGATTCATAGCCCCGCACCGAACCAATCCCGCCCGCCGTAAAGTTTTTGAAGATTGGAAACGGTTTCTTGCCTAATCCATGCCCGTAAGCAAATTCACCATTTAAGGCCAAGGTGATTTTACTGAAAACAGGGCGGAAATATTGATGCTGATAAACCGCGCGATAATACTTCAAGTTGCCGAAAAAGTCTACATCCAAATTGGCCCGTTGATATTGCCCGATATTCGGTGCCAAAGCGCTATCACGGCTATCACGTTGCCAGGCCACGGTAAAAGGAATGGCGGTGGTGGTGGCGCTATCGGTGCCGCCCAACTGCTGTACATAGGCGATATAACGGCTTGGGCTGGTTGGGTCAACACTCACCGTGGTGCGCTCAGGGCCAATGCCGAAAAACACCGTATCAAGTTCGGAAAATGGCACACCAAAGCTCAAGCGCCCACCATACGTGGAAGTGGAAAAACTGCCGATATTCGCCGAAATAGGGTTCGCCTTGCGCGAAAAAATATCCCAACTCCGGCTCACCCCGTCATCGGTGAAATACGGGTCGGTTTGTGAAACGCCAATAGTGCGGTTTTGGCGGCTGGTGTTAATATCAAACCCCACGGTGGTGCCGCTACCAGCAAAGTTGGCTTGTTGAATTTGCGCAGTCAGGGTCAGCTTTTCGCTTTGTGAAAAACCCGCGCCAATCAAAAAGTTACCCGTTGGCTTTTCAGTCACAGCCAGATTCACATCCACTTGATCGGGCGTTCCAGCTACTTCCGGCGTGGTGACCGTTACTTCTTTAAAATACCCCAAACGGTCGGCCCGGTCGCGCGAGAGTTTGATTCTGTTACCGTCATACCAAGCACTTTCAAATTGGCGGAATTCACGCCGCACCACTTCATCACGGGTACGGGTATTGCCCGAGACATTCACCCGTCGCACATACACGCGCTTGCCAGGGTCAACGATAATGGTAAACGACACTTCTTTTTTGTCCTTCTGAATATCCGGGTTGGCATTCACATTGGCAAAGGCATAACCAAAATTACCCAAACGGTCGGAGATGCGCTTAATACTCTCGGTGAGGCGATCACCGGAAAAGACTTGGCCTTTTTTGATCAACAACAAAGAACGCATTTCTTCTTCGCGGCCAAACAATTCGCCCTCAAATTTCACGTCAGAAACGGTATATTTTTCACCTTCAACAATATTCACGGTCAGAAAAATATCTTTTTTATTGGGGCTGATTGCAACCTGGGTCGATTCCACTTGCATTTCGATATACCCCCGATTGAGGTAATGCGATTTGATGGTTTCCAGATCACCCGTGAGCTTTTCTTTCGAATATTGATCGGCCTTACTGTACCAAGTGAACCAACCAGGCGTGCGCAAGGCAATTAAAGCTTGCAGGTCTTTATCGGAAAAGGTTTTATTGCCGACAAAGGTGATTCCTTGAATCCGTGAGACTTCGCCCTCTTCCACGTTAAAACTCACGTTGACGCGGTTGCGTTCAATCGGTTTGATTTCGGTGGTAATTTGCACCCCGTACAAACCTTTGGACAGGTATTGACGCTTTAATTCCTGCTCAGCCTTGTCCACCACCGATTTATCGAAAACCCGCGATTCACCAATCCCGACTTCTTTCAAGGCTTTGGTTAAGGCATCTTTTTCAAATTCTTTGGTGCCAACAAACTCAACGCTGGCAATGGCGGGCCGCTCATCGACCAAAACCACTAACACATCCCCTTCGACTTCGATGCGTACATCCTTGAAAAAGCCAGTCGCATACAATGCCTTGATGGCGGCGGCGGCTTTGGCGTCGGTAAATTGTTCGCCCACCCGGACAGGCAGATAGCTAAACACCGTTCCTGCTTCGGTACGCTGGATGCCCTCAACCCGAATATCTTTCACCGTAAACGGATCGACTGCCAGCGCTTGCCCGCTACAAAGGGCAAAAGCAGCCAAGGCAAGCAGGCGGCGAGGGTGATGCGGTAGCGCTTCGTTATTAAAATGTAATTTCATTGGCCAAGATCGAAGTTAATAATCTGATTGAATTAATGGAATGCTCACAGCAAGAACTTGCCGAGATGACGAATCCCATCATTGGTGAAGGCAATTGCCATCATGATGAGTAAGATCAAAAAGCCGATTCTTTGGCCCATTTCAGCAAACCGTGGCGACAAGGGGCGTCCCATTAAAACTTCCAGCGAATAATACAGCAAAAAGCCGCCATCCAACACCGGAATAGGCAGCAAATTCATTACACCCAGGCTAATACTGATCAAAGCCACAAATCCAACAAAGGCCACCAAGCCCATTTGGGCACTTTGACCGGCATATTCGGCGATCGAAACCGGGCCAGAAAGATTTTTCAGAGAAACCTGGCCTACCAGCATTTTGCCAAACATTTTTACTGTGAGCACACTGGTTTGCCAAGTTTTTTCCACCCCTTTGCCCAAGGCGGGCAAGAGTGCATAGTCAATGGTGCGCATTTTGGGGGCAGAATCAATTTCAATTTGAATGCGACCAATACGCCGGGCTGCCTCGTCTTTTGCATCTTCAATCGTGACTTGACGCTCAAATACTTGCTGCGAGGCACTTTTTCCACGGAAAACCAGGGTTTGTCCGGGTGCTTTGCGTATTTGTTGTACAAAATCAAGCGCATCAATCACGCTTTGTTGGCCGACCATGGTAATTTGGTCACCCGCTTGCAGACCTGCGCGCTCGGCTGCGCCACCCGCCATCACCTTGTTAATGATGGCGGGTGGGCGGGCTAATTCCAACCCAAGCTTACCGTTAAAATCGCCTTCCAACTCTTTTTCGCTTAATTCTGCCAGGCTAAGCGATAACACTTGGCCGCTACCATTGGCCAGTGCCACTTGAAGTTCAACCTTGGCTTGCTGATGCAAAGCTGCTTGCAACAGGCTCCAGCGCAATTCGGACCATGATTGCACCGCCTTGCCATCGACTGCCAGCACGGTTTCGCCACCGCGCAAACCTGCCTGCCAGGCAGCCGTATTTTCAGGCACCGCCTGCAGCAGCGCAAGCGGATCGGGAATACCATGCATATGCAAGAGCGCAATGAGGGTGATGGCCATCAAGAAATTGGCAATCGGGCCTGCCGCCACAATCGCAATGCGTTTCCACACGGTTTGATGGGTGAATTCGCGCAATAATTCAGATGGGGACAATTCCTGCAACTCGGCATCGCGTTGATCCAGCATTTTGACGTAACCACCCAAAGGCCATAAAGAAATCGCCCATTCGGTTTGATCCGGGCCAAAGCGGCGCGACCATAATACCCGCCCAAAGCCAATCGAAAAGCGCAATACTTTCACATTGCACCAACGCGCCACCCAATAATGGCCTAATTCATGCACGACCACCAAGGGGCCTAATGCCAGAAAAAATGCCCACAATGCGGTGATAAAATTCATAATCCCCTTATTTGCGCAACAAGCGTGTTGCCAATCCGCGCGCCTGTTGATCTTGCTGCAACAAGTGCTCGATGCTTTCGACCTTGGCATGCGGCATTTGTTGCATCACTTGTGCAATTAATTGATCGATCTGGCGAAAGCCAAGTTTGCGTTGCAAAAATGCCTCAACCGCGATCTCGTTGGCGGCATTTAAAATCGCTGCGGCAGACCCGCCGGCACGCAATGCATCAAACGCCAGGGCCAAACAGGGAAAGCGCACAAAATCGGGCTTTTCAAATTGCAATTGTCCAATCTTCGTCAAATCCAAAGGTGCGACGCCAGAGCTGATGCGTTCCGGGTAAGCTAAGGCATGCGCAATCGGGGTACGCATATCCGGGTTGCCCAACTGAGCCAAAACTGAACCATCGGCGTAGGACACCATCGAATGAATCACACTTTGCGGATGGATCACCACTTCAATTTGATCACTGCTGACCCCAAATAACCAGTGCGCCTCAATCACTTCCAGCCCTTTATTCATCATGGTGGCGGAATCGACCGAGATTTTGCGCCCCATTACCCAATTCGGATGCGCGACCGCTTGCTCCGGGGTCACGTCATGCAAGGATTCGAGGGTGCGATGTAAAAACGGCCCACCCGAGGCAGTCAGTAAAATTTTGGCGACACCATGCGCCTGCGGTTGGCGTTGATAATGACTGGGCAAACATTGGAAGATGGCATTGTGCTCGCTATCAATCGGCAATAGCGTGGCACCATTTTGCGCCACCGCATCCATAAACAAGGCCCCGGACATGACCAGCGCTTCTTTATTGGCCAGCAATACCTTCTTGCCAGCACGCGCTGCCGCCAGCGTGGGAGCCAGCCCCGCTGCCCCGACGATGGCGGCCATCACCATATCACTGGTCTTGGCGATATGGCACAAAGCGGCGGGGCCGTAGCTAACGCTGGTGCGCAAGCCTTGTGCGCGCAACAAGCCTTCAAGCTGCTGCGCCGCTTCGGCACTGCCCACCACGGCCACTTCAGGCTGAAACTGCGCGC
>CAMBDR010000145.1 GCA_945864765.1 Janthinobacterium lividum
TCAACTTCCTGATTGGGGTAGCCCAAAACAAACGTGCTTTTGCCCGATAGCGACAGTTTGGTTTGGTGAATCGTCAGGTAACCGGTCTGAAATAGCAGCGCTTCGGGCGTCATCAAGTCCACATCCAGTGCGGAAATCAATTCACTGCCTGCGCGCAGCTTGGTCAGGGTTGGCGTGAAAAAGCCTTTTTGTTGCATCATCTTGAATAAAAATGTCGGTGTTCCCGTGTTGCACCACCATGCACCAAACGTGCGTTCTGCAAACAGCAGTAACAAGTCAAAAGGATTATAGACGGCTTCTCCGGTCCAGTTGTAGCCGTTGTACCAACGCCGAATTTGGGCGCGATCAAGCCCTTCCAATTGGTCGGCAAATACCGTGTCAACATCGGCATCGGTATAGCCACAAATGGCAGAAAACTGCGCCGTGAGTGTGATGTCGCGCAAGTTGTTCATGCCGGAAAACAGATTCACCTTGCTGAACTTGGAAACGCCAGTTAAAAACGCGAGGCGGATATGCTCGTCCGATTCCTTGATGACCGAGTAAATGTCTTTCAAGCCTTCCCGCATCGCCAGCGCGGTGGCGCTATTGTCGATATTGTCCAGAATCGGCTTGTCGTACTCATCCACCAAAAACACCACAGGTTCGCCAAATTTTTCATGGGCCAGTTGAATCAATTGCAAAAACTGGCCGGAAACACTCTGGTGCGTACACACGACCCCAAGCCGTTGCTGATTATCGGTGAGAATTTCCTGGATTTTTTGATCCAATGCCGCCCGGCTGGTGAGCACGCCACCGCTAAAAGTAATGCGTACCACCGGAAAACGGCGCGTCCAATCCCACTTGTCATGAATAAACAAGCCCTGAAACAAGGCTTGATTGCCTTCAAATAATTCGCGCAGCGTGTCCAAAAACAAGCTTTTGCCAAAACGCCGGGGCCGCGACAAAAAATAACTGCCAGCCTCTTGAGTCAATTGCCAGGCAAATTCAGTTTTGTCCACGTAATAAAAATTGCCACGGCGCATCTTGGCGAAAGATTCAATACCAATGGGTAGAATTTTGCGAGGCGGGTTCATTGCGATGCTCATAAAATGGATTGGGAAAGCCAAAGTGTATCATTATGTGTGTCGCCTTGGGTAGCGCTACGTATTGCGTTCGCTATTGCGTAAATTGACGAAACAGCGTTATTCAACCCAATTGATGGCCAATTACAATACAATACGTCCTTTCACCCGGATCAAACTTTTAACCCCCCCAATATTTCCATCTGAGGCTCGCCGCCATGTCCATCCAATTTCGTAAAGCCAAGCCGCAAGACATCGCCGAATGCATCGTCATTCGCGGTAAAACCCGCGAAAACGCGATTTCTGCCGCCCGCCTGGCAGAACTTGGCATCACCCTGCAATCCTGGTCGGGCCAGGTCGAATCAGGCGAACTGTTTGGCCATCTGTGCCAAGTGAATGGCCAAATCGTCGCTTATTGCTTTGGCGCAAGCGATACTGGCGAAGTGGTGGTGCTGGCTTCGCTGCCGGAATATGAAAACCAGGGCATAGGCAAGCAACTTTTGCAAAAAACCATGTTGGATTTGCAATTGCTTGGCCACAGCCGCCTGTTCCTCGGTTGCTCATCCGATCCACAGGTTCGCTCCCACGGCTTTTACCGTCACCTTGGCTGGCGTCCAGCTGGCTCAATCGACCACCATGGCGACGAGGTGTTGGCGTATCTATTTGCAAATTAGAGGAAAGCACCGCTTATTGCGCCGCACCATCGAAAATACACCCCCTTAAATGGTATCATTACGCCCATTGAGCGCCGATTCTGACCTATTGATAGTGGTATCGTGCCTGGCTTCCCGTATTATTTTTGTAAAGAGCAGTTCATAACGTGCGTTTAACTTCCATTAAATTGTCGGGCTTCAAGTCGTTTGTCGATCTTGCCAATTTCCAGGTGCCGGGGCAGTTGGTTGGGGTGGTCGGGCCGAACGGCTGCGGTAAGTCGAATATCATCGATGCGGTGCGCTGGGTGCTGGGCGAATCAAAAGCCTCGGAACTGCGCGGCGAATCGATGCAAGACGTGATTTTTAACGGTAGCACCCACCGCAAACCAGCCGGGCGGGCGTCAGTTGAGCTGGTGTTTGATAATTCCGATGGGCGCGCCTCCGGGCAATGGAGCCAATATAGCGAAATCGCCGTCAAGCGCACCTTAACCCGTGACGGCACCTCCACCTACTACATCAACGGCCAAGCGGTGCGGCGGCGTGATATTCAGGATATTTTCATGGGCACGGGCCTCGGGCCGCGCGCCTACGCCATTATCGGCCAGGGCATGATTTCGCGCATCATCGAATCACGCCCGGAAGAATTGCGCGTGTTTCTGGAAGAAGCGGCCGGGGTTTCCAAATACAAAGAGCGCCGCCGCGAAACCGAAAACCGCTTGCACGATACCAGCGAAAACTTACTGCGGGTGGATGATATCTTGCGCGAACTGGGCACCAATCTGGAAAAATTGGACGCCCAGGCGGTGGTGGCCAACCGTTTTAAAAGCTTGCAGTCCGATCAGGAAGAAAAGCAAAAACTGCTGTGGTTGTTGCGCCGCAATGAAGCGCAAGCCGAGCAAACCCGTTATGCCCGTGAAATTGAACTGGCGCAAAATGCGCTGGAAGAACAAACCGCGCAATTGCGCCACGTCGAAACCAATCTGGAACATTTGCGCCAGGCGCATTACGCCACCGGCGACCGCCTGCATACCGCGCAAGGCCATCTGTACCAAACCAATGCCGAAATCGGCAGCCTGGAAGCGCAGATCAAGTTTGTGATCGAATCCAAAAGCCGCTTGCAAGCACAACTGGCCTCGCTCACCGCCCAGCGCGAGCAATGGCTGCGCCAAAGCAGCCAACAGCAAGAGCAATTGCAAGATGCCACCATGGAGTTGGAAGAGTTGGCCGCCAAGGTGGAAGAGTCACAACAGGTGGCGCAAAACAGCAACGACCAATTGCCCGCGCTGGAATACAATTGGCGCACCGCGCAACTCAATAGCACCGAGTCACGCGGCAAAATCATGCAGGCGCAACAGCAGTTGGAATTGGAAGCGGCGCACCAACGCAATGCCGCCAATATTTTGAACAGCCTGGCCACCCGGCGCGAACGCCTGCAACAAGAAAAAAACAGCTTGCAAGCGCCGGATGAAGGCCATTTGCAGGATTTGCGCCAGCAGTTGGAAGAAAAGCAAATGGCGCTGGAAGAAGTGCGCTATCAATTGGAAAGCGCGCAAGAACAGCAAGTGCAAGCCGAAGACGAGCGCAAACAGGCGCAAGCACTGTCGCAAAGCGAGCACAGCAAGCAGGCGCAACTCGACGCGCGCCTGCAAGCACTACGCCAATTGCAAGAAAACGTGCAAACCAAGGGCAAAGTCCAGCCCTGGCTGAAAAAACACGAACTCGATACCCTGCCGCGTCTGTGGCAAAAACTGCATATCGAACCCGGCTGGGAAAGCGCACTCGAAGCGCTGTTGCGCGAGCGCACCGCCGCGCTGGAAGTGTCGAATCTGGATTGGCTACGCGGCTTTTTCAACGATGCGCCGCCCGCAAAGTTAGCGTTTTACGCTTTGCCCACCCCGTGCGCACCCGAGCTACCCAATGGCTTGAAACCGTTTTTATCGCTGCTACAAATCAATGATGGCGGCTTGCGCGCCTTGCTGCAAGACTGGTTGCATCAAGTGTATGTGGCCGAGGATGCGGTGCTGGCCCTACAAAACCGCGACAGCTTGCCCGTGGGTGCCAGCTTCGTCACGCGCCAGGGCCATGTGATTAGCCGCTCCAGCGTGCGCTATTACGCCTCCGATTCCGAGCAAGATGGTATGTTGGCGCGGCAGCAAGAAATCGATAATATCGTCAAACAGCAGCGCGCCCAACAAATGCTGGCCGAAGAAGCCGCCAGCCGTTCGGTGCGGGCAGATGCTTCTTTGTCGAATTTGATGCGCCAATTGCAAGAATTTCGCCAACGCAGCCAAAGCTTGACCCAAAGCGTGCATCAACTGCAAATTGAAGTGGTAAAGTTATCGGAAGTGCAAGAGCGCTGGCAACAACGGCATAGTCAAATTGGCAATGATTTAGCCGAAATCGCCGCGCAAGAAGCCGAGCACGTGCAAGTACGCGAAGAATCCGAAGCCAAATTTGAACAATTGGATATCGAATTGGCCGAATTACAAGCCTTGCATGAAGAAGGACAAACCGCATTTTTGACGCAGGAACAACAGCTCAATGCGGCGCGCCAGCGTTTGCGCGAGACCGAGCGCGCGGCGCAAGAAGCGGCGTTTGCGGAAAAAGCACAACGCACGAAAATTGAAGAATTAAAACGCTCGATTGCGCTGGCTACCGAACAGAGCACACAATTGAATGAGAGTATTGTTGCAGGTCAACTGGAGTTGCAAGGCCTGGATGATGCCAGTACCAACGAAGGCTTGCAAGTTTTATTGGACAAACGCATGGAGCAAGAACGTGCTTTGTCCGATGCGCGCCACGAATTGGATCAAATGACCCAACAATTGCGCCACGCCGATGAGGCGCGCATGCAATCGGAACGCAGTTTGCAGCCACAACGTGACAAAATCACGGAATGGCAGTTGAAAGAACAGGCAGCACGGTTGAATCAGGAACAATTCGCCCAGCAATTGCAAGAATCGGGCGCAGATGAAGCGGCGTTGAGCGAGAAATTGCACCCGGATTTGAAAGCGCCGTATTTGCAAGGTGAAGTCACGCGTCTGGGTAATGCCATTACCGCCTTGGGGGCGGTGAATTTGGCGGCGGTGGACGAATTGGCGATTGCGTCAGAACGGAAAAACTTTTTGGATGCGCAACACGCCGATTTAACCGAGGCTATGAAAACTTTGCAAGATGCCATTGCTTTAATTGATAAAGAAACACGAGAATTATTGCAAGATACTTTTGATAAAGTGAACCATCATTTTGCGGAACTGTTCCCGATTCTGTTTGGCGGGGGGCAAGCGCGCCTGATTATGACGGGCGATGAAATTTTGGATTCCGGTGTGCAGGTTATGGCACAGCCACCGGGCAAAAAGAATGCTACCATTCATCTGTTGTCGGGTGGTGAAAAGGCTTTAACGGCAACGGCTTTGGTATTTTCGATGTTTCAACTTAATCCGGCACCGTTTTGCTTGCTGGACGAAGTGGATGCACCGCTGGATGATGCCAATACCGAGCGGTTTTGTAATATGGTGAAACGTATGGCCAGCCAAACCCAGTTTTTATTTATTTCGCATAATAAAATTGCGATGGAAATGGCCCAACAATTAATCGGCGTGACGATGCAAGAGCAGGGCGTATCACGCATCGTCGCGGTGGATATGGAATCTGCGATTAACTTCGCTCAAGAGGCGCAAGCAGCATGACAGACCTACAAATTAGCTTACTCGCCGTTGGCGGCGTATTTATCGTTGGCGTGCTCTCCTACAATAAGTGGCAAGAGTACCGGGCGCGTAAAAGCGTGGAGCGCGCCTTTTCTGGCGAGCAAGATGATGTTTTGATGCGGCCCGACCGCTTTGAGCCAAGTTTGTACGATGAGGGCGGGCAAGAAGCCGGCAACGACGCGGCGTCGGCGTTTCAGGCCGACTCTGCTTCGTCCGCTGCGCATTCGGCTTCGTCCGCTACCCATTCGGCGACACATTCGGCTACCCATTCGGCTACCCATTCGGCGGCGCAGCCAACTTCCCATTCTGGCGCTGATCCGGCACCTGCCGCGCAGGTGAATCGACCCGGCAAAGCGTCGCCGATTGATAACCTGATCGATTGCGTCATCCCCATGACGCTGGAACACCCGATGGCGGGTGAAAAACTCTTGCCGCTACTGCAAAATTTACGCCACGCGAATAAAAAACCGCTGCATTACGCCGGTCTGGCCGAAGAATGGGAAGCCATTCGCCACGGATCAAGCTATTCTGCCCTGCGCTTCGGGGTGCAAATGGCCAATCGCAATGCCGCCTTAAACGAATTGGAATATTCCGAACTGGTGATGCAATTGCGCCAGTTGGCTGACCAGATTGGGGCTGAACCGGATGTGCCGGATATGGTGGATGTGATGGCGCGCGCCCGTTCATTACACCAGTTTGTGTCCGAACACGATGCGCAATTGGGCGTCAACGTGCAATCCAACGGTGCCCCGTGGGCGATCAATACCCTGTTGCTGGCGCTGGAAAAACAAGGGTTTGATGTGCGCCCCGATGGTCGCTTCGTGATGCCTGATGGCAGCGGTGGCTATTTATTTGGCCTCTCCACCAATGTGACGCCCGCTGCCGAAACCACCAGCCGCCTCACGCTATTGCTGGATGTACCTTGTGTCAGCCCCGAAAAAGATGCATTTGCGGCCATGGTCGCTTGTGCCAAAACCCTGGTGACGCGGCTCGATGGCACTATTGTCGATGACAGCAACACGCCGCTGGGCGATTCGGCACTGGCCCAGATTGCCGAGCAGGTAAAATCGTTTTATGAGGAAATGTTGGCATGTCAAATTGCCCCCGGCTCCGCGCGGGCATTACGCTTGTTCAGTTAATCTTGCTTGATTTTGCTTGGCTCATGTCAGTTAATGTCAGTTAATTTCAGTTTATTTTTTGGTGTTCATCCATGACCGAATCCAACCCTACTGCCCAGCGCATGGCCGCGCTGGTGGTGGAACTAAACCGCCATTCCCATGCTTATTATGTGTTGGATAACCCGACCATTCCGGATGCTGAATACGATGTATTATTTCGCGAACTGCAAGCACTGGAGCGGAAAAACCCGGAGTTGATCGATCCGGCCACCCCGACCGCGCGGGTGGGCGGCGCGCCCTTGCCGGAGTTTAACCAGATCAGCCACAGCATACCGATGCTGTCGCTCAACAATGGTTTTAGCGAAGACGATATCAGCAACTTTGATCGCCGCGTGCGCGAAGGGTTGGAATTGCCCGATGCGGCGGCTGCCGTGGAATACGCGGTCGATCTGAAATTTGACGGTCTGGCGATTAATTTACGCTATGAAAACGGGGTGTTGGTGCAAGCGGCCACAAGGGGCGATGGCGCAACGGGTGAAGATGTGACTTCCAATATCCGCACCATTAACGTCATTCCGCTGCGCTTGACGGCCCCCGCCCAAGGCGCGCTGCAAGGTGTGCAAGGTGTGCAAGGTGTGCCAGAGGTGCTGGATGTGCGCGGTGAAGTATTGATGTTTAAAGCTGACTTTGAAAAACTCAACGCGCGCCAGCGCGCTAGCGGGCAAAAAGAATTTGCCAATCCGCGCAATGCAGCGGCGGGCAGTTTGCGCCAACTGGAATCGCGCGTCACGGCGCAACGGCCCTTGCGCTTTTTCGCCTATGGTATTGGCGCTTTGCAGGGTGCCGCGATGCCGGTTTCGCATCAGGCTTTAATGGATTGGTATGCCAGCCTGGGTTTGCCCGTGTGTGGCGAGCGGGCTGTGGTGTATGGTGCCGCTGGTTTGCTGGATTTTTTCGCCAGCGTCGGCAAAAAACGCCCGAACTTGCCGTATGACATTGATGGCGTGGTGTACAAGGTGAACCGCCTGCGTGATCAGGAAACGCTGGGTTTCGTCTCGCGCGCGCCGCGTTTTGCGCTGGCGCATAAGTTTCCGGCTGAAGAAGCCATCACCCTTGTGCAAGAAATTGAGGTACAGGTGGGGCGCACAGGTGCCATTACCCCGGTGGCGCGTTTGCAGCCGGTGTTTGTGGGCGGCGTTACCGTTACCAATGCCACTTTGCACAATGAAGATGAAGTGCGGCGCAAAGATATCCGGATTGGCGATACCGTCATCGTGCGCCGTGCGGGGGATGTCATTCCCGAAGTGGTGTCCTTCGTGCCCGAGCGCAGGCCGCTGGATGCGCGCGAATTCGTCATGCCCCAGGTTTGCCCGGTGTGTGGTTCCGCCATTGTCCGCCTGGAAGAGGAAGCAGTGGCGCGTTGTTCCGGTGGTTGGCAAAAATGTGCGGCCCAGCGTAAGGGCAGCATCATGCATTTCGCCTCGCGCCGCGCCATGGATGTGGAAGGCTTGGGCGAACAATTGATTGAGCAACTGGTCGATAAAAATGTCATCACCACGCCCGCTGATTTGTATAAACTGGGTGTGGCAAACTTGGCGACATTGGAGCGGATGGCAGAAAAATCGGCGCAAAACGTGTTGCAGGCGCTAAATAAATCCAAACAAACCACCATGGCGCGCTTTATTTATGCGCTGGGCATTCGCCATGCCGGCGAATCCACCGCCAAAGCGCTGGCCAAACATTTTGGCAACTTGGACGCCTTATTGGCCGCCAGCGAAGAGCAATTGGTGCAAGTGGATGATGTCGGCCCCATCGTGGCCAAATCGATACGGCAATATCTGGATGACCCGCTGAATCAGGAATTGATTCAGCAATTGCGGGCAGCGGGTATTACTTGGGTGGAACAGGAAACCAGCCAGCAAGCCAAACC
>CAMBDR010000146.1 GCA_945864765.1 Janthinobacterium lividum
CCAGATTGATATTCAGATTGCGGGTTTTACCGCCTGCCCCGCCGGATAGCGTGAGGCTGAGCGTGGCCTTGGGGCTGGTCAACTTGCCGGCGATGCGTAACAAACCATTTTGCGCTTCGTGCGCTTGCACTTGCAAATCCCGCGCGCCACTCTTCACACCACTGGCTTCTATTTGATCCAGATGCACCGCTTCAGTCAACAAGCGGTTGGCCGCTTCGCCCGGTTTTTGCGGGTTGATTTGCACCAGCTTGCCGCCAGCGCTTTCGGCCCAGGCCGCCAGCCGCGCGGCATCGGCTTCTTGTGCGCTATTCATCGCATATAAGCGCTGATTTGGCAACAGGGTGGGAAATGGCGCATCGCCATAATTGTGCAAACCATCGCTGATGAACAGATATTCGTCAATGCCCGCTTGCGGCTGCCAGGCGGCCAAATTGCTGGCACCGTCATACACGGTTTTTTGCAGGGCCTGGCGCAAGCTGGCCCAGTTGCCATTGCTTACGGTAAATTCACCGCCCTCCTCGGCCACATCGGCCAAACGCGTCAAGCGCACGCTGACATTGCCCAGCGCCTTGAAATAGCGATCCAGCTCCGCCAGTTCCGCTTCCAGATTGCGCTTTTGGCCAGAATGGGAACTGTCCCACAGCAAGCCAAGGCGCTTGGGCAGGCGGCGCGCGCTGCGGCTGGCATCGACCGGTACTTCGGCCAAAAACCAGGTTTCATTGTCTTTCTTTTGCGTATAAACCCGTGGTGCGCTGGCAGCCGGAATCAATAAATTGAGTTCGCCCTTGGCTTCAAAATCGGCGCGGCGCAAGTGGGCTTGGTATTCTTGCCCGAGTTTGGCAAAGGCCAGTTCGCGCAGCGTGCCATCTATTTTTGGGCTGGCGGCCACATCATGCACATTTAAGTCCAGTTCAAAATCCTGCCAGCGCGTACCATACTCACCATAAGCCAGCGGCAAGCGCAAGGCCCAATTATTACCCTGGCGCGCCAAGGCTTCGGTATATTTGATTTGCACGGTGCGCGTGCCCTTGGGCGGAATTGGGTAGATGCGTAATTTGAAATTATTGCCTTCGGTCACTTCCAACAGCGCCGGATCAACCCGTTGGCGCTCCACCGCTTCAAAAATCTGCTGGCCACGGGCTTTTTCGACTGGCACGGCGGCGCGCAGCTTGCCTTCCACATCCAGCGCAAAGCCGGAAATTTGCTGGCCGTCCAACAGTGGAAAGGCCAGATTGCCTTCCAGATTGCGCCGGTTCGGATTAAAAAACACCATTTCCACCGTGGTTTGCGCCAGCCCGCCGGAAATTTCGGTCGAGAGACGCAGGCGGCGCAATTGGATTGGGGTTTCGGCATTGGCTACCGTGAGCAAGGGTGGGCTGATCACGGGTGGGCGGGTGGGCGGGTGGCCATGCATAATGCGCGGCGGCGGGTGCGCAATCACAGCGGGTTTGCCGTTTTGCGCCTGGGCGGGTGGCGCGGTAAGCGCGCTGCCAAGCATGGCGAGTGCGCAAAGCGATAAAATGGATACAACAAAACGTGTTGACATACAAGACTCCCGATGGTTTGATTGCAAAGGTCAGGGTTGCGGCCAGCCATTTTAGATTCAATGGCTGACCATCTGGACAATGAAACGCAACGAACCGGGAAACAGGGTTAAACCCAAGACGATTGTTACATTTTAATTCGATTCAATCTTGGGGTGAACCGCCGGAATAGTCCAGTTTAGCAACGCGGCACGGTCAATCACCACACCCTGGGCAATGACCACGTCGATTTTTTCCACCGCCTCAATCGCCAGCCGGGGGTCGTCACGCAACACCAGCACGTCAGCGCGGCGGCCTTCGCGGATCTCGCCGATATCGGTATAGTTCAGGGCAGCGGCATAATTGCTGGTGGCGGCGGCCAGCGCCTCACGCGGGGTCAAGCCCACGTAGCGTACCAGCAATTGCATTTCCTGATGCATGCCACCGCCGGGCATCACGCCAAAGGCACTGGTGCCACTGGCCGCCAGAAAACGCGCACCTTGTTCATGCAAGCGCTTTTCAACCGCCATTTCTGTCTTGACCCCCTGCACGGCCTTGGCCAAAAACTCTTTGGGGCGGGTGCTTTCCGGTTCGCCCGTGGTGCGGTTGATCGGTCTGAACAATTGATCCGGGGCGACCAGCTTGGCCGCTGGCCGCAGCCAAGGATTGTCACGCCCAAAACCCGGAAAGGCATTGGCGGCAAGGGCTTCGGTGGGCATTAAATACGACTTCGAGGCCGCCAGGAACTTACCCCAGCGGCGTACCTGTTCAGTATCCGGGTCAAGCGCCCACAGTGCCAGATTCATGGCTTGCGCGGCAGGGCCGAACGGCTCATCGGTCCAAGCCAAGCGGATATCGAAGGGCACCAGTTCGGTCAGGTACTTTTGCGTATGCACAAACGCGCCAACACCAGCGCGGGCGGCGTAAGGGTAGCTGGTAAAGCCCAGTTCGCCCATGGTGCCCATACCCAGACGGCGGGCTTCACGCACAATGTGGTCAACCTGATCAGGCCAGGTATTGTAGTGAATTAAAACACAGCGCACCCCTTTTTTCTGCATGGATTCCATCCGTTGGGTAATTTGCTGGTTGCTGATGCGCGGCCGCTCCAGCCGCAACTTGGTCATGGAGGTATCGGAGTCGTCTGCGCCATCCACCGAATAGCTGGTGATCAAGCCGCCTTTTATCACGCGCGGCCCCGGTTGCGCGCCCTCAAACAGCTTGCCGCGCCGGGTATCGCCGCCCGGCGGATCGACTTCCACATACACCGAGGTAACGCCCTCGTACAGGTAAGCATTGGCAAAACCCTGGCTTTGCAGCGAACCAAAGCCCTCGATCAAACCCGGCACCAGATACTTGCCCTTGGCGTCGATCATTTTCGCATTGAAAGGCAGCTTGGCTAAGGCGGCTGGCCCGGCATAGAGGATGCGGTCGTTTTCCATGATGACGGTGGCAGGCGTAATGTCATTTGAATTGAGGCCGCTATTGGAAACATCAATCAAGGTGCCACCCGTTATGACGATGGTTTGGGCGTGGGTGAAACAGGAAAACAACAAACCGACCAAACAAGTCAGGCTGCGGTGGCGGGCAAAATTCATTTTCATTCTCTCCTTGAGATGGACAACAGCGGACAACAGCGGACAACAGCGAAAAACATCGAAAAACAGCGGCCGCCGACTCAAAAAAAGATCACTGATGCGGCATTCAAGCCAGTATAGACTGATACCGCGCAGCATGAATCATGGATAGAAAATTTTTCGACGGCGTGCCAACCAAGCCACGCCAGCCAGGCCCATCAGCAGCATCGCCCAGGTTTGTGGTTCCGGCACCGGTGACAGCGACACGGCGGTGAGCAGATAGCCGCTTTCCAAACCCAGGCGTGCATTGACGGCGTTGCCAACAATCCAGCCCTGATCATTGATATCGTTGGCGGTGCGCAGCACCCAACCTGACGCTACCGCATCCGCACTCAAAAAGCCATTCAAGTCAATCACCTTGCCATCGCGCCACATGGCTGCATGCAATTGATCACCCAACAAAGCAAAGCCAACCACCGACCCGCCAGCGTTAATGGCATTGGCTTCGCCCCCAGAAAACCCGGCGAAGCCGCCCAGCTCAATCACCTTGCCACCCGACCACAGCGCCGCATGGCGGGTAGCGCTGCCACTCACTTCAGACCAACCCACCACCACCCCGCTGGCGCTGATATCACTGGCCGCACTTTGCGTGCCGCCCAGGGTGCCAAGGTCGCTTTTCGTCCCCCCCGACCATAGCACCGCATGGATGGGCGCATCAAAATGATAGTCATAGGTACTCGCACCCACCACCTGCCCGGTGTTATTAATCGCTTTGGCGTAACTGTAGTCACCCATGAGGGAACCCAATTCGGTTCGGCTATCGCCCTGCCATAACATGGCGCTGGAATACTGGCCAAATCCGCTGGCACCCACGATTTGATCATGATCATTAATGCCCAAGGCGTGGCTCCCCTTCAAGGCACTGGCGGTGGCACCATTCCAGCGCACCGAAGAATAGATCCGAAAGGTATCATCCCCGGTTGAGCTGCCGACTGTGACACCACGATTGTTAATGGCTTGGGCCGCATTATAGGATTCACCGGGTAGCACGCCCAAGGTCGTGGGAATGCCTTTATACCAAATTGTGCCGTAGCGCCCCGCACCTGCATCACGCGCATTGGCGTAACCCGCTATCTGGCCAAAATTGTTAACCGCATCCGCCCCGGACCCGATACCCTCGCTGGTTTTCAGCGTGGTAAACCGATAGGGCGCAGCCTGTGCCTGATTTGCCAACAATACAGTGGCAGCAAGCACGCTCATGACAGCAAGGTTAAGTTTCATTTTCTTCACGCTTTCTTCAGATTAAATCATAGACTAGTTGATTAATTAGTCATACTTAAGATAATTTATTTAAATTTTATTTATCTTAATAATCAGTGTATTAAACAAATTTCAATAAGTCAATGGTTTTACGACAAACATTTTGATTAAAATCATGAAGTCAATTTCACAGTGCAAGCAACAACGTGAGCAATGAAAGCGCCAGATGGCATTGGGTAGAATGGTTTCGTTCTGGCAAGCTGCCATGGCCACAGAGTGTGCTGCCGAACAGACGCACATTGCGCCGCCACCTATCGTTAGGGCTGGCTAACGCCACGCAGGCACGTCCCGCCACGGGCGACGCCGGGCGTTATTTCTTGCCAATAATTTTAGAGGAGAACGACAAATGAACCATACAACGATGGCTGGCCAAACGACACACCTGAAAGATATGTCGCCCTGCATTGAGGCATGCAGCCACTGCCACGCAACCTGCTTGCATACCGCCACGACGCATTGCCTTGAAGTTGGCGGCAAACATGTGGAGGCAACGCATTTTCGATTGATGATGGACTGTGCTGAAATATGTCAAACCTCGGCCAATTTGCAATTATCCGGTTCATCGTACCATGTCGCGCTGTGCGCAATCTGCGCCGATATTTGTGAGGACTGTGCGAAAAGCTGCGTAGAAGTTGGCGAAATGGAAGACTGCGTGCAAGCTTGCAATGATTGCGCGGCGAGTTGTCGCAAGATGGGCGACAAGGCTTGAGTGGGATTGAATGCGGTGGCGGCGGGAATCGGGCCATCGATTTCAACGTCAGTAGTGAGATAAATTTCGCTCATCATTTTATCGCAATATCCAACGCCAATCCGGCCCGCAAGCACGTTGATCATGCAGCACAAAGCGCCGCGCCTGGGTCAAATCGGTCAAGGTAAAGTCGGCAATGCCGCGTGCTGCATCGCCGAGCAATAACGGTGCCTGGTATAGCACCACTTCATCCACCAGGCCCGCTTGCAAAAATGCGCCATTGATGCGCGCACCCGCTTCGACCGTGACTTCATTCATTTGCCGCCCCCCAAGTAGGGGTAACAGCGCAGCCAGATCGATTCGCCCATCTGCACCGGGTAAGGATAGCAGGCTGGCACCCACTGCCTCAAGTAGGGCGACTTTGGCCGGGGCCGCATTGGCATGCACGATCAGCACGCCCACACTGGCCAGGATTTTGGCATCGGGCGGGGTTTGTAGCTTGCTGTCAAGGATAATGCGCACGGGCTGGCGCGCATGGGGCCAAGGTTTACCATCGATTTCACGCACGTTCAGTTGCGGGTCGTCGGCCAGCACGGTGCCAATACCCGTCAACATGGCACAGGAGCGTGCGCGCCAGTACTGCACATCGGCCCGGGCCTTCTGGCCGGTAATCCATTTGCTCTGGCCATTGGCCAATGCCGTCTTGCCATCCAGGCTGGCGGCGATTTTCAGGCGCAACCAAGGCCGTGCGCGTGTCATGCGCGAGACAAAGCCGATATTGAGCTCCTGCGCCTGCAGTTCGAATAACCCGCATGCCACTTCAATGCCGGCGGCGCGCAAGCGGGCAAAGCCATTGCCTGCCACCAGCGGGTTGGGGTCGGACATGGCGGCCACCACGCGTGCCACGCCAGCCTTGACCAGCGCGTCCGCACAGGGCGGCGTGCGCCCGAAATGGCTGCATGGTTCGAGCGTCACATAGGCAGTTGCGCCGCGCGCGTCCAAGCCTTGGCGCGCACAGTCTTTCAGCGCCTGCACCTCGGCATGGTCCAATCCGGCTGGCTGAGTGTGGCCTTGCCCAATAATCTGGCCATCTTTTACCAGCACACAACCGACACGCGGATTGGGCATGGTGATAAAAGTCGCCAATTGTGCCAGTTCCAGCGCACGCTGCATAAATTGTTGGTCTTCAAGAGAAAACATGGTTTGGTCGATTCCAATTCAAATTAAATGGATTAGAGAATGATCAGGCCGATAGTGGCAGCAGTGGCAGCAGTGGCAAGGGTAGCATGGTTTAGCCATAAGCAGCACAAACCTTTTGTGCTGCCCGTTGCCAGAGGTGGGATGCATCACCATAAAACCGACCTTCTTCAAGGCAGGTAAATACCATTTTGATGCTGTGATCATCTTTGGCATGCTTGGCCGCAAAGCTTTGTACGTCGCCGATGTCAGTGCCAGCGCTATCAGGCAGCAGTGCCACACCAGAAACAGCTTGGCAACCGAGCTTACCTGCATAAAACGCCGCCACCTGCGCTTGCCACAGCCACGGTACGGCTTGTTCCAGCGGATCATCCAGATAAGGCAACAGCAGCCGTAGCGCATGACAGGCCGTTACCATGTGCAGGGCGACGAAATTGCCTTTCACCAGAAATAGTTTCACCGCCGCATGCGCCAGTGCGGCCAAGGTATCTTGATCCAGACGCACACTGGCCACTTGCGCAGCAAAATCGGGCAACTCGCTGGCTGATTGCATGGATTGAAAAATCAGGTCGGCTGGTGGTAGCGCCGGGTCAATACCCGCCAGTGACTGGTACAGTTGTTGCGGCGAGCCAAACTGCCCGGTTTGCGGCAAGCGCTGGCCCAACGGTAAATAGCGGGCGGCAAAATAGGCCAGCGCGGCGGCGATTTCTTCCGGACAGTCGTTCAACATGGCATAGGCCAGGCGCAACAGCCCATGAAAAGCCGCGCCACCCAGGCCAGGCATGAGCTGTGGCAAATAGTGGCGTACCAGCTGTTCAGGGTGCTGTTGCGGTTGTTGCGGTTGTTGTTTCAATTGCTGCTGAAAATACGCCAGCAACTGCGGATACGCTTCGATGCGCCCGCGCAAATGTTGCCAGGTCTGCGGCACTGGGACGGGGACGGGGGCAGATGCCAGCGGCGACAGGCGTTGCGAATAGTCAAGCGCATACTGGCGCAGGCGCGCATCGGTCGCCCCCATGCGCGCGAGTGCGGTTAATGCCATGGGCAAGTGGCTGGAGAGCCCGCCTCTATATTCAGGTTCTTGTTGCGCGCATTGCTGCAACAGTTGGTGCAGACAGCTCATGATTTTCTCCTCACATACCAATGTTGCCGACATCACCACTGATTAACCACCAGCAAGGTTTACCCCCTGCGTGCTGGCCAAAGAAACGAGGGCAATTGTATTACATCCGGCGACAAATCGATCACTCAATCCCGTGTTTTGCCCAAAACTCATCAGGCGGAAATTGGGAAAATTGTTCGATGCCATCCGTAATGGTATACCAGGGCGCTTTGGCTTGAACATGAAAATGAACAATCGGGCGAATTTCGGAATCTTGATCCAGCGTGCCCGGCGGGATGATGACGCGCGGATCAATGGGGTCGGACTCGATTGATCGCAAGCGCCTTTGATTTCCTGTCCCCGCCGCTGGTCGCTGCATGGTATACTCATCCCCGTTTTCATCATGATTGCGAGCAATGAACCCTGAACGCAAAACCCTGCCCATCGGCATCGAATCCTTCGCCACCATCCGGCAGGGTAATTTTTACTATGTCGATAAGACCCCGTTCGCCTTGAGTCTGGCGCAAGAGGCTGGCCGCTATTTCCTGTCGCGCCCCCGGCGCTTCGGCAAGAGCCTGTTCGTGGACATGCTCAAGGAATTGTTCGAGGGCAATCAAGCGCTGTTCGTCGGCCTTGACATCCATGACAAGTGGGATTGGACGCAGCGCTTCCCGGTAATCCACATCAATTTTGCCGCAGGGGAACTAAAAAGCCGGGCCGAACTGGATCGGCGCATCCGCACCATTTTGCGTCTGAACCTCGAACGGCTCGGGCTGGATGTCGATCCGGCGGAAGACATCGTCGATTGCTTCGAGCGCCTGACCCACCAGGCCGCCAGCCGCCACGGCCAACGGGTTGTGATTCTGGTCGATGAATATGACAAGCCGATTCTGGACAACATTTTGGATCGCGAGACCGCGAGCGCGATGCGCGAGGGACTGCGCAACCTGTATTCCGTCATCAAGGGCGCGGACGCGCACATCCGCTTCGTTTTTCTGACCGGGGTTTCAAAATTCAGCAAGGCATCCCTGTTTTCCGGTCTCAACAACCTGCGCGA
>CAMBDR010000147.1 GCA_945864765.1 Janthinobacterium lividum
GCGGCAAAGTGGTATGGGCCAATACCACCACCGCTGTGACCAGCGCAACCTCGACTGCGGTGCTGGATCTGGTGGCCTTTGGCCCCAACGCCAAGCCATTTGAAGGCCGTGGCCCCACCGCCGCGCCGACCAATACCACCGCTGTTTTGCGGGCCGATGGTGGCTGCTATGATTCCGATTTTAATGGCGTTGATTTTGTGGTTGCCAATCCTCTGCCACGCAATCGCAGCACCGCCCTGAACCTTTGCGTGGTGCCAAGTGCAGCCATTACCCGCACGATTGCGCAAATTCAGGGCAGCGGCAGCACCAGCACCCTGGTGGGCACCGCCCAAACCACACAGGGTGTAGTTACCCTGAAATTGGCAAACGGTTTTTACCTGCAAGACCCGGCAGGTGATGCCAATGCCGCCACCTCGGAGGGGATTTTTGTGTTTGTTGGCAGTGCGCCCGCAGTGAATGTGGGCGACCGGGTTCGCGTTAGCGCCACCGTTGCCGAATTCAGTGCAGGCGATACCACCCGCCCCATCACCCAATTGAGCCAGGTCACCGCTACCACCGTGCTGGGCAAGGGCAATGTGATTGCACCCACCAGCCTGAGCTTGCCGCTGGCCAGTGCCACCGACTGGGAAAAATATGAAGGTATGCTGGTGCGCTTTAGCCTGGCGCTGACGGTTTCGCAAAATTACTTTCTTGGCCGTTTTGGGCAGTTAACCCTGAGCGGTTCGCGCCTGGAAATCCCCACCAACCGGTATCGCCCAGGCAGTGCCGCCGCCATTGCGCTGCGCAATTCCAACAATGCCAATTTTGTGGTGCTGGATGACGCCAGCAGCGTGCAAAACCCCAATCCGATTCCTTACATCGGCCAGGACAGCACGATTCGCGCTGGCGATACCGTGACCGGCCTGACCGGGGTGATTGATTTTGGTTCGATCAGCTCCAGCACGGCCGGCCCGGCGGGTTATAAGCTGCAACCGACCATTGCCCCGGTTTTTGCGCGCAAAAACAGCCGTAGCACCGCGCCTGTGGCAGTGGGTGGCAATATCAAGGTAGCGAGCTTTAACGTGCTCAATTTCTTTAGCACCTTCACCAATGGCAGCACCGCCGATGGTCAAGTCAATCAGGGCTGCAAAATGGGCACCGTGGTCAGCAAGAGCAATTGCCGGGGTGCCGATAACCTGACCGAATTTAATCGCCAGCGCGCCAAAATTGCAGCGGCGATGAAAGCCATCGATGCCGACGTGTTTGGCTTAATGGAAATGCAAAACAATGGCGATACGGCGATTTCGTATCTGGTGAGCAGCCTGAACACGCTCATCGGCAGCAACACCTATGCCTATTTGCCGGTGCCGGCTGATCCGGCTGCCATGGGTGACGATGCGATCCGCATGGCGATTGTCTACAAACCGGCGAAACTGACACCGGTCGGCCCGTCGCTGACCGATATCAACCCGGTCAACAGCCGTCCGCCGCTGGCCCAAACCTTTGTGACCAGTACCAGCAAGCGCTTTTCGTTAATTGTCAACCATTTCAAGTCCAAGGGTAGTTGCCCAACTGATGGCAGCCTCAATACCGATCAGCGCGACGGCCAAGGTTGCTGGAATGCGCTGCGGGTGGAACAGGCAAGCCGCTCGCTCAATTTTATCCGGCAAGTGCAAACAGCAGCCAATAGCTTGGATGTACTGAGCATTGGCGACTTCAATTCCAATGGTGCCGAAGACCCGATTTTTACCATGCAAAATGGTGGCCTGGTGAACCAGATCGAGCGCTTTATTCGTCCAAAAGGCATGCCGTATTCGTTTGTATTTGATGGTGAAAGCGGTTACCTGGACAATGCGCTGGCAACCGCCTCAATGAGCAGCAAGGTAACGGGCGTTGCCGAATGGCATATCAATGCCGATGAGCCAACCATCATCGATTACAACACGGATTTCAAAACCCAGGACCTGTACACGGCAGGCCCCTGGCGTGCGTCGGATCATGATCCGGTTATCATTGGTTTGAATTTGTAGGCAATGGCAGGCAACGGAGGATAGGCAATGGGACATCCATGCAATCATGACATTTTTTGTGGATGTCTTTTTGCCGGATGTCCTGTTCTCTTTTTTTATTTGCCAAAACACGCATAAAACCACGTTTTTCAGTTGACATGGCTGGCTAAAATTGGGATGATAAGCGTTTTGCTGCACCGCAATATCCGTCACATTCTCACTCAAGGAGGTTTTTATGTTCCCATGGTTCTGGATTTGGAGTCCCACTATACATATGCCATTAAGTGGCGCGGTTGATGAAGATATTCATGCGAGTATTAATGGTATTAATAGTCAGGCTGGCAATCGTGAAGTCGAACGGCAAGCGGTGCAAGTGGCCTCATATGGCCGCCAACTGGGCCTGATTACCGAGGTATTACTGGCCTCAGCCCAAAAAATCGGCCCACTTCCCGATGACGCCGAAAACTCATTGCAAAGACTGAAAGAAATTCAAGACAGCATCGAGCAAATCAAAGCCAAACAGGCCATGGCGGACAGCCAAAAAATTGAACAACAGTTGCAAAACATAATGCAAAATAACCCGGAGGAATTTTTACGCCTCAAACAGCGCCTGATGGCAGTGTTGAATAGCCCACAGCAAGTTCTATTAACCTGAGACAGCGTGTGGGCACAGATGCCCACACTACAAGCTGCACCCATTCTCACAAATAACCTAAGGGCACCGCCCACAAGGCCGGGCCAAACGGTAACACATGCGCCCCCGCATACAACACCACCCCGGTAACAAACTGTTCACCCAGCAACTGCTGGATGCGCAGCAAACCTTTAAAATCAGCCAGATTGACACTGGACGATGCTTTGACCTCAATACCTATCACTTCCCGCAACACATTTTCCAGCACAAAATCCACTTCCACTTGATTACTGTCCCGGAAATGATAAAGTTGCCAGCCTTCATCGGATAATGTCAGCGCCTTACTCAATTCGCCAAATACCCATGTCTCCAGCGTGGCACCAAAGCGTACCCGATCCAGGATGACGCGCTCAAGGGTAAGCCGGGTCAGGCAGGCCTGCAAACCAGCATCAAAAAAATGTAATTTCGGGGTTTTAATCAAGCGCCCCAGTTCATTTCGGCCCCATGGCGGCAGGCGCTTGACCAGAAAAATACGTTCCAGCAAGTCAACGTATTTTTGCGCCGTCTTGCCATCCAATCCGAGTTGGCCACCAATTTGGGCAAAATTAGGCAATTGCCCGGCCAATTGTGCCAACACGGTCAGCAAACGCGGTATCGCCCCCAGTTTGTCGATTTCCATCACATCACGCACATCCCGTTCCAACAAGGCCTTGATATACGCGTTGGCCCATGCTGTACGGCGGCGTGCTTGGCCGCGTTGTAGCATTTCCGGGTATCCACCTGTCAGCACCCGCTCAGTCAAGGCATCGCCGACGATACCGCAGGGTAGCGTTGGCCATTCGGCACTCACCAACTGCTGCAAAAAAGTGTTTGGACGGCGCTCAATTTCGGCTTGTGAGAGCGGCAATAAATTCAGCACTTCCATGCGGCCCGCCAAGCTATCAGAAATTTGCGGCAAAGCCAAAATATTGGCCGAGCCAGTTAACACGAATCGACCGGGGCGGCGGTCTTGATCCACCGATAACTTAATAGCACGCAATAGTTCGGGTACACGTTGCACTTCATCCAACACGGCCTTATCCAAACGTCGTACAAAACCACCCGGATCAGCCCTCACTGCTGCCAATACCTCCTCATCATCCAGCGAAAAATACGGCGTATCGGCCATGTAATGCTGTGCCAACGTACTTTTGCCGCACTGGCGAGGGCCGTTGATAAGGATCACCGGTGTGTCCAGCAATGCTGCTTCCAAACTATCTGCCAAATGTCGTGCAAAAAAGTCTGCCATAGCTGCCCCAAGAAAATCAATATTTGTCGCCGATTTTAGCACAACAAAATCATTTTTTTGATTAAAATCATCATTTTAGGATAATTTAAAATGGATTCTGAATTATGACAAAATGGATTTTACATTAGGACAAAACAGATTTTTTACTATGGCAAAATGGATTCTTACCTATGACAAAATGGATTCTTACCTATGACAAAACGGATTATTGCCTATGACAAAATGGATTCTTGTCAATTTATTGGCCCAGGCAGCTAACTCGCCACGCCAGCCTTGACCCGAATCCGAATATCCCCCAACTTCACCACCTGGCCAGCCCGAATCTTGGCCGTCTTGCGCGATTCGGGCTTGCCATCCACAAACACGCCACCCGCCGCCACCATCATTTTCCCGGCCCCGCCGCTATCGCACAGCCCGACCAATTTTAATAGCTGGTTGAGTTCAACAAATTCACGCTCTGATTCCAATTCAAATTCAAGTTGTTGCATGGCAAACTTTCTCCAATCATTTTGTCGTTGCCATTATACGGTATCACTGTCGCCCTGCGCTTTCAATTATAATGCTTCAACTTTATTCCCACTTTCTTCCCCCTATTGCGCCAATGAAACCATTTCGTATTTTGCCGCACTTGGCCCCCTTGCTTTGGCTGGCCGCGCTCTTGCCCGCGACAAAGGCCACTTCGGCCACACCCACCAGATCGATTCCAACCCATTACGTGGAAGTGTTGCGCGTGTACCCGCACGATGTGAATGCCTTCACCCAGGGTTTGTTCTATAAAGATGGCTTTTTATATGAAAGCACGGGTTTGCTCAATCGCTCATCGATACGCAAGGTACGCCTGGAAACGGGTGAAGTGGTGCAAAAGCGTGATGTGGCAGCAGGCTATTTTGGTGAAGGCATTACCTGGTGGGACAATCATTTGATCGAATTGACCTGGCAATCAGAACTCGGTTTTGTGTATAACCTGCAAACCTTCGCCCCCGAAAAGCGCTTTAACTACCCCGGCGAAGGCTGGGGCTTAACCCGCAGCGATGAAGCCATCATCATGAGCGATGGCACTGCCCAACTGCGCTTTTTAAACCCCAAAACCCTGCGCGAAACCCATCGCATCCGGGTTGCCGCCAACGGCGTGGCGGTTGATAAGCTCAATGAACTGGAATGGGTGGAGGGTGAAATCTACGCCAATATTTGGCAATCCGACAAAATCGCGCGGATCGACCCGAAAACTGGCGCAGTCATTGGCTGGGTCGAGTTAAAAGGCATTTTACCGGCCAAAGATTATATCGATGGCCACACCGATGTGCTAAACGGTATCGCTTATGATGCCAAACAGCGCCGCTTATTCGTCACCGGCAAGCATTGGCCAAAATTGTTTGAAATTCGTATCGTCAAATAAGGCCTCACCCGCCCCCGCCTCACCCTCCCCTTAATACGCGTGCTGCGGGTACGCCCTGGCGCAAGAAAAACAGTGCCACCACATGAATCGCAATCCCCATCCCATCGAGTAAGATCAGAAAGATCAGCGTATCGAGCGCATAAAACACCATGCCCACCATAAACACAAATACCGAAGGTTTGCGCGCAAACCAACCGCATGCAGCAAAAAAGGCGATACTGCCAACACAACCCAAATACATGACAAAAATGGCGGCACCGGGCGCACCACTCTCATATAATTGATGCGCCTCCCGGCCCAATAATTGCGATAAGCCCAGGCCCAAAGCAAAACTCCATTCCTTGTTCAATATTTGCGCCACCATATTCACTAAGGAAAAGGCGGCAATCAAATAAAACCAACTGGCGGCACGGTTGACTTTTTTCCTGAGAGCGGCCTCATCCGGCAGATCCTGCTGGCCTTGCTGATCTGGCTTGATCGGCGCGGGCGGCTGGTAAATATTGTCCGCGCCAGCGGCAGGCACTGAGGCCGCCCCTGATGAAGACACGGCTGAAGCCATGGATGAAGCCAGCGAGCCGGGATCGGGTAAATCCACCAACACCGGCTGGGTCTGGCTCGCCTGCAGTTGGTCCAACTCATCCAGGTTGCGTATCGGTAAGGCTGCCAGCATGGCTGAAGGTGGTGCCCAATGATTGGCTGGCTTGGCATCAAACCCGTCGTATTCATTGACCACCTTATAGGCACCCAAATCAATTAAATGCTGGCGCACCCACAAAAAGCGCTCGCGTTGCAGCATCACATAGCGTGCCAGCGTTAAGCCGGACGTGGCTTGCTTGCCCGTGCGCTCGCGCAAGGTTTGCACCAGGCGGCGGTGTTTGTCCAACAAAAACATCAGATTTTGACCGGGATAAGTCGCCACCACATCAGCGCTACTGCGCATGACATAATTGGCCGCCGTTGGCGTATGGTCGGATACGGTGATACGGATATAACCACCGAGCAGAGAAAAAATCGAGAAATGCACGCCATTGGCCCCACTACCTTGGCTACCCTGACTACCCTGGCTAGCTTGCGATGCCTGGCTTAATTGAATAGTTTGGAGTTCAACCAGCGTGCTGGTCAGGCTGTCGCAAAAAATGACCGCCACACCAGTCATCGATCTGGCCAACGGCCAGGATGTCACATCGGCCACATGCACAAAGCCCAAGGCCTTAAGCTGCCCGGCATAATCGTCAAACTGCTGCCAGTCGATGCGCACCCCATTGACCGCCTGGTTGCGCTTGACGCGCGCAAAACTCATCGCCAGCGGAATCGAATCGATGATTCCTTGCGCCATGCTGCGCATTTTAAACCAGGCGCTAAAGCTGCCTAACAACAAGGCCAACAATACCAGGGCCAAAATCAGCGCCGGATTCAAGGCCGACGAAAACCATGCACTGCCAAGGCCAATGGCGAGCGCCAGCACGGCGCTACTGAGCCCGCTTCGAATCACCGCCTTTCGCAATTGCAATGCCACTTGGTCTCCCCCTAACCCGATTGCGCCAAAACCTGCAGAATTAGCATTTTCCACTATTTTGGTGGCTTGGGGGGACATTCTCCTTAATTTACCGAAGATTGTAGCCAAACAAGGCAGCCTGATTTGCGCCAGGGGCAACGCGTTTCAGGCCACTTCAGGCCACCAATTGCGGCATGCGACTGGCCAAAAAGTCACGATACCAAATCGCACTGTCTTTAATAGTCCGCTCTTGCGTGGCGTAATCGACATACACCAGGCCAAAGCGTTTGCTATAACCAAAGGCCCATTCAAAATTATCAAACAAACTCCAGGCAAAATAACCGCGCACATCCACCCCGGCTGCCATCGCATCGGCCACCGCTTCAATATGCAGGCGCAAATACTCGGTGCGGCGCGCATCATGCACGTGCTTGCTGCCATCTACCGGGTCAATGCTGACCTTGTCATCAAAGGCTGCGCCGTTTTCGGTAATTAACATCGGAGGCAGATGATAGTCGCGCTTCAGGCGCTGCAATAATTCGCTCAAACCTTGCGGATAAATTTCCCAATCCATCGCGGTAGAGCCAAGCGCCCCCACTGGTGCACGCCATGTTGGGTCGGCACTGGCAAAATTACGGGTGTAATAATTGAGGCCGATAAAGTCCACCGGGGTGGCAATGGCTTCCATATCGCCCGGCGCAATCTCGGGCATATCACTGCCCAAGTGTTGCACCACGTCTTCGGGGTAAGCGCCACGCAACAGCGGGTCCATATACCAACGCACCAATAAACCATCTTCCAGTTTGGCTTTGGCGATATCGGCCGGGCTGTCGCTGGCAGGGTAAATCGGCGACTGGTTCAAGACTATCCCCAATTCGGCGGTTACGCCAAGCTGACGCAAGGCTTGCAGACACAGGCCGTGGCTCAATAATAAATGGTGCGATACTTGCATCGCGGTTTTGCGGCATTTCAAACCGGGGGCGAAAATGCCCAACTCATTACCCAGAGTGGCCACTACCCACGGTTCATTATGGGTGGTAATGGAAACCACTTGCGCACCAAAATGCTGGGCAATGCCACGCGCATAATCGACAAACGCATACACCGTGTCGCGATTGGCCCAGCCGCCATGGTCTTGCAAGGCTTGCGGTAAATCCCAATGGTTGAGCGTGAGGTACGCTTTCATATTACGCGCCGAAATACCATCCAATAATCTTTGGTAAAACGCTAACCCAGCAGGATTCCATTCACCACGCCCAAGCGGCTGCACGCGCGACCAGGAAATCGAGAAACGATAGGCATCCACGCCCAGAGATGCCATCAAATCCAGATCGGCTTCGAGCCGATGATAATGGTCGCAGGCGATATCGCCACTACTTTGGTCGGAGATAACGCCCTGTTGACGACAGAAGCTATCCCAAATGGAGTCGGCGCGTCCCTCTTCCTGCGCTGCGCCTTCGATTTGATAGGCACTGGTTGCGACACCCCAGACAAAATTGTCCGGGAAAGCGGGGTAGTTCGATTTTTGTAGCATGAGTTCTCCCTTGGCAGGTC